>DASTTC010000457.1:0-6718 GCA_035760345.1 Burkholderiales bacterium
TTCGAGGTACCCGGGCACGGAGTCGTCGCGCACCCAGGTGCCGATCTCGCCGCGCGAGCGGTAGGGGCGAAGCTCGGTGATCACGAGCTCGGGCGCGAGCGCCTTCATGCGCTGCTGGCCGTCATCGCCCGAGGACGACACCAGCGCGCGCTTCACGCCGGCCTTCCTCAGGAGGGCGACGGCTTGCGCGGGCGGCAGCACGTCCCAGGCATCGTGGCTGTAGTGCAGGTGCGCATCGAAAATCGGCAACTCGGCGCTCGCCGCGAGCGGCGCCCAGAGGAGCCCCAGCAGGATCGCTCTAGCAGACATGGCCCATCCTCCGCGTCGCCGGCAGCGTGAAATAGAACGTCGCCCCCTGCCCGCGCGCCGATTCTACCCACATCCGCCCGCCCTGCCGGCGCACCAGGACCTGGCAGGCCGGCAGCTCGCGCGCGCCGGCGAGCGCGCTGAACGCCTGGTGGTGCTCGCCCGGGTCGAGGCCGACGCCGTTGTCGCGCACGGAGAACAGCCACTCGCGGCCGACGGGCCGCGCCGAAACGTGAATATGCGGCGCTTCGTTGCCGCGGTGGCGCAGCGCATTGCCGACGAGCGCGCGCAGCACCTGCGCGAGATGGCGCGGGTCGACGCGCGCCACGGGCAGCGAACCGCCGTGGACCTGCGCGCCCGCCGCCTCCAGGTCCGGGCGCAGGTCCGCGAGCACGCGCGCGAGCACCGCGTCGGCCTCCACCTGGCGCGTCAGGCGCAGCGCGACGCGCGCGCGCGCGAGCGCCCAGAGCGCGGCCGCCCATCGCTTCAACTCAGGCACGAGCGGTGCGCCAGGCGCGCGAGATGGTCACGCCGGGATTCTAGGGCCTGGGCTATATTGGGGGGGATGTCCGAGGCCTCTCTCGAAGGAATTCGCGCCGCGGCCGGGCGCATCGCCGGCGCGGTGGAGCGCACGCCCTTCCTGCGCAGCCGCACGCTGTCGCGCCTCGCCGGCTGCGAGCTGTGGCTGAAGTTCGAGAACCTGCAGTTCACCGCCTCCTTCAAGGAGCGCGGCGCGCTGAACAAGCTCCTCACCCTGCCCGAAACCGAGCGCGCGCGCGGCGTGATCGCCATGAGCGCCGGCAACCACGCGCAGGGCGTCGCGTATCACGCCGCGCGCCTGGGCGTGCGCGCGGTGATCGTGATGCCGCGCGGCACCCCCAACAACAAGGTGACCAGCACGCGCGTGCACGGCGCCGACGTGGTGCTGGAGGGCGAGACGCTGTCGCAGGCCGGCGACCATGCGCGCGAGCTCGCCGCGCGCGAGGGCTTCACGTTCATCCATCCCTATGACGACGCGGCGGTGATCTGCGGCCAGGGCACCGTGGGGCTGGAGATGCTGGAGGACGTGCCGGAGCTCGACGTGCTGGTGGTGCCGGTAGGCGGCGGCGGCCTGATCTCGGGCATCGCGCTCGCGGCCAAGGCGCTGCGCCCGGGCATACTCGTCTACGGCGTCGAATCGAAGACCTGGAGCGCGATGTACCAGCGCCTGCACGGCCTGCCGGTGGAGGTGGGCGGCGACACGCTCGCCGAGGGCATCGCGGTGCGCGACGTGAGCGAACTCACGCTCGCGCTGTGCCGCAAGCACGTCGACGAGATGCTGCTGGTCGATGAGCAAGCCATCGAGCGCGCCATCGTGGCGCTGATCGAGATCGAGAAGACGGTGGCCGAAGGCGCCGGCGCGGCGGGGCTCGCCGCGGTGCTCGCCGACCCGCAGCGCTTCGCCGGCCTGCGCGTCGGCATGCCGATCTGCGGCGGCAACATCGACTCGCGCGTGCTCGCCGCGGTGCTGATGCGGGGCCTGGTGCGCGACGGCCGGCTGGTGCGCATGCGCGTGACGATGCCGGACGTCTCCGGCAGCCTGGCCAAGGCGGCCGCGCTCATCGGCGAGGCCGGCGGCAACATCGTCGAGGTGGAGCACGAGCGCTTCTTCGGCACCGCCTCGGTGAAAGCGCCCGAGGTGGAATTCCTGATCGAGACGCGCGACCGCGAACATACGCGCGAGATCGTCGCGCACCTTGCCGCGCACGGCGCGAAAGCGGGGCTCGACGACTAGGGCGCGGGCTCGGAGATCTCGACGAGATTCAGGTCGGGATCGCGCACGTACACCGAGCGGATCTTGCCCGTCGCGCCGGTCTTCATCACCGGGCCTTCGAGGATCGGGACGTTCGAGGCCTTCAGCCGCGCGATCACCTCATCGAGCGGGACGGACGCGATGCAGCACAGGTCGAGCGTCCCCGGCGCCGCCACGTGCGCGCGCGGCGTGAACTCTTTGCCCCACTCGTGCAGGTTGATCTTCTGGTTGCCGAACTTCAGCGCCTGGCGCGTCTCGGTCGGCGTCTTGAAGGATTCAAGCGTCATCCCCAGCACCTCGGTATAGAACCGTATGCACCCCGCGAGATCCCGGGAGGTCAGGACGATATGGTCGATGTGATGGATCAAATGGGGACTGTCCCTATTTGAGTTTCAGCATGCGCAGCGGGTTGTATTGCAGCACCGTTTCGCCGCGCTGGTTCACGACCTTGTTGGCGAAGCGCACCAGGCCGCGGTCGCCCTTGGAGGTGAGGCGGGCTTCGGTCACCTCGACCTCGACGTGGAGGGTGTCGCCGACCACCGTGGGCCCCTTGATATCGAGGGTCGCATTGAGGAACGCGAGCCCCGTGTCCTGCATCGAGGGCAGCAGCAGTCCTTCGGCAAACGAATAAACCAGCGCGCCCGGCACCGCGCGTCCCTTGATGGCGCGCGCCGCATCGTCCTCCGCGGCGAACAGTTCCTCGGTGAGCCAGGTCAGGTTGACGAACGCGGCGAGGTCGGACTCGGCGATGGTGCGCCGGTGGGTGCGAAAGCGCTGGCCGACCTTGAGGTCCTGGTAGGCGAAGCCGCGGCCGATAGGGTGGACGTTATCGCTCATGTCAGAAGATCGTGTAGGCGCCGTCGATGACGAAATGGTCGCCCGTATGGTAGCCACTCGCGTCGCTCATCAGGTACACGGCGATGCCGGCGAAATCCTCCTTCGTCCCCCAGCGCCGCAGCGGGATGCGCGGCAGCACCGCGGCGGAGAACTTTGCGTCGCCGATCGCGGCGGCCGTCATGTCGGACTCGATCCAGCCCGGCAGGATGGAGTTCGCCGTGACCCGGTGGCGCGCCATCTCCACGGCGAGCGCGCGGATCATCGCCAGCATGGCGCCCTTGGTGGCGGCGTAGCTCGAGGCGCGCGCCGCGCCGTGGATCGCCGCGCTGCTCGCCATGCCGACCAGCCTGCCGCCGGGATTGCCCGACTTCGAGCGCTCGGTCATGTGGCGCGCCGCTGCGCGCAGCGTGAAGAAGGCGCCATCGAGATTCACCTGCATCACGCGCCGCCATTCCTTCGTCGAAAGCTCGGCGAGCGGCGCGCGCGCCTGGCTCACGCCCGCGTTGGCGAAGCAGCCGTCGATGCGCCCCATCGCCTTCAAGGCCGTGGCGAAGCACGCCTCGACCTGGGCTTCGTCGGAAACGTCGCAGCGCTGCGCCAGCACGCGGCGGCCGTGCTGCTCAAGCACTTTCTCTGCGGCGGCATTCTTGCCCGGGTTGGAACCCCAGATCACGAGGTCGGCGCCCGCCGCGGCGAGGCCCTCGGCCATGCCCAGGCCAATGCCGCCGTTGCCTCCCGTGACCAGCGCGACCTTGCCCGAGAGGTCGAATGCGCTCATTTCTTGTCGAAGTGCGACCTCGCCTTGCTGAACGCCTCGTACATGTTCTTCCAGGCCTCCTCGGTGCCGCGCATCATGTCCTGCCAGGCATCGAGTGATGCATTCTGCAGGAGTTTCATCTGGTAGAGCGCCTCGTCGCGCCGGCTGTTGACGGCGGCGAGCTGCTTCTCGTACCCGGCCTTCATGTGCGACTGCGCTTGCTTTGCCTTGGCTTCCCAGGTGGCGGCCTCGGCGTTCCACTGGTCGAGCTGGGTCTTCAGCTTCCGGATGTACTCGTCTCGGTTGGTCATGACGGGCTCCTTCGTGGAAGGAGCGTCGATTTTAGCCATAATGCTCCCCCATGATCTTTCCCGATTTCGCCCTCGAGCACGTCGCCGTGTCCGCCGGCGAGTTGCGCCTGCGCCGCGGCGGCAAAGGCCCGCCACTGCTGCTGCTGCACGGCAACCCGCAGACGCACGCCATGTGGCACAAGGTCGCGCCTGAACTGGCGAAGTCCTACAGCGTCTACTGCCCGGACCTGCGCGGCTACGGCGATTCGCTCAAGCCACCCGCCACGCCCGACCATGCGCCCTACGCCAAGCGCGAGATGGCCAAGGACATGGTGCAATTGATGGCGCACTTCGGTCATCAACGCTTTCGCGTCGCCGCGCACGACCGCGGCGCGCGCGTCGCGCACCGCCTGGCCATCGACCACCCGCAGTGTGTCGAGAAGCTGTGCGTGATGGACATCATCCCCACGCTCGAACATTTCGAGCGCGCCGACATGCGCATGGCGCTCGGCTACTACCACTGGTTCTGGTTCGCGCAGCCGCATCCGTTCCCGGAGAACGTGATCTGCGCCGCACCCGACGCCTGGTGGCGCGCGCACACTTCGCGCGAGCCCAAGCCGCCCGAGTTCTTCCAGCGCGAAGCGCTCGCCGACTACCTGCGGGCGATCCACAGCCCGGAGATGATCCGCGGCATGTGCGAGGACTACCGCGCCGCGGCGACCATCGACCTCGAGCACGACCGCGCCAGCCGCGCGGCGCTCGAGAAGGTGCGCTGCCCGATGCTCGTGCTGTGGGGGAAAAAGGCGAAGATCGAAGCCTGGTACGACGCGCTTGCGGTGTGGAAGCAGTATTGCAACGCAACCGTCACCGGAGGCTCGGTGAACTCGGGCCACTACCTCGCGGAGGAAGCACCCGGCGAGGTGCTCGAGCGCCTGCTTCCCTTTCTCTCAGCCTGAGGCGAGCAGCAGGGCCAGCGCAACCGCGGCCGGCGCCGCCTGGATCCAGAGGATGCGCCGGTTCACGCTCCACGCGCCGTAGGCGCCCGCGACGATCACACAGGCGAGGAAGAAGAGCTTCACGTCCTGCGCGCCGGTGGCCAGCCCCCAGGCAAGGCCGGCCGCGAGGAATCCGTTGTACAGGCCCTGGTTGGCGGCCAGCACCTTCGTCAGCTGCGCCTTCTCCGGCGTATTGCGGAACACCTTCAGCCCGAACGGCTTCGTCCACAGGAACATCTCGAGGACGAGGAACCCCAGGTGCAGCAGCGCCACCAGGGCGGTGGCGAGATCGGCGAGCAGTCCCATGGGTGCGAAGTGTACCGCTCAAAAAAAAGCCCCCGCCGGATGGCGGGGGCTTGCGTTGCTTGTGCGGGCGGCTACTTGTCCTTCTTCGCCGGTATGACTTTCAGCGCACCGCTGCCTTTGAACGGCTTACCGTCGATGGTCCCTTTGAGGGTGCCGTCCAGATTATCCGGCCCGAAGCCGGTCTTCTGGTTCTCGAAGTGGCAGACGAGGTCGAGCTTGCTGTCGCCACCCACGTCTTCGCCTTCCCATGCGCACTTCCTGAGACTGCTTTCGTCGCCCGTCGCGCCGAAGGTAAGCGAGTCCCGGTCGACCTTGAGTGCCTCGAAGTCGTCCGAGGAGATCAGCGCCACCGGGATGCTGCCCTTCGACTTCAGGTTGATCGGTGCAAACTCTCCGCTGCCGGGCTTGACTTGGATATTGATCAATAGCAGTTCCTCCAGCGCCGGGGTCACAGAAATGATGAGCGTGTAGTTGCCGTTGCCGTTGAAGGGGCTAATAGATCCCGTCCACTGACCCCCGTGCATAAGGGTCTGGCTGGCGCCCGTCACGCCCACGACGTAGATGCCGTCCGCCGGAACTTTGAACTGCGAGATGTAGGGATCGAAGATGCTGACCGACCCTTCGTCGATCTCTGACAACGTTGACATCATGGCCTGGCGCTCAACCCGAAAGGCCGGACTGGGCCCGAGAACCGTCAAAGTCGTCTGCACGCTGCGGCCAGTCCCGAATTTGATGCCGTCGTCAATGTCGATGTCCAGCACCTCGCCCTTGCGCGCGTAAAACGAGTAGAGGTCCTGGTCCGAAATCGCCGCACCGGACAGCGCCCCGATGCGCCCATTGACGACCATCTTGCCATCAGCGCCGGCAGCAATCGGCTGCGCAGTGGGGTAATTGGGCTCGCACTCGCGAGGGGACGGGCACACAAGCTGGGCGGCCGCGCCGCCGACGTATGCCGACATGAGGGCGCCTGCGATCATGCCGCGGACGATTCCGATCTTTTTCATGGCTCCTCTCCTGCGATTGTGTCGAAAGTCACATGTCTGCGATTCGCGACATGCGCAATGACTCTAGCCTGTCGGGCTCCGGCGGCGCAGGGAGAAATCCGCAGTAGGCCTTCAGATTGCGTCAGGGAGCCGACGAGCGGCGGCACGCCGCCGGTAAGCGGCAGTGGCGCCGCCGGCCATAAGTCACGCGCCGCTAGTACGACTTCGGCAGCCCCAGCACGCGCTCAGCGATGAAGCACAGGATCATCTGCGGGCTTACCGGCGCGATGCGCCCGACGAGCGACTCCCTGAGGTATCTCTCGACGTGATACTCCTTGGCGTAGCCGTAGCCGCCGTGCGTCATCACCGCCTGCTGGCAGGCGTCGAAGCAGGCTTCGGCCGCGAGGTACTTGGCGCCGTTGGCTTCCGCGCCGCACGGCTTGTCCTCGTCG
>DASTTC010000458.1:0-2339 GCA_035760345.1 Burkholderiales bacterium
CGAGGAAGCCGAACTCGGCGTGCGCTGCGTGGCCGCGGGCGTGCGCGACGACGGCGGACAGCTCATCGCCGCGCTGTCGCTATCGACGCCCGCCGACCGCATGAAGTCGCAGTGGGGGCCGCTGATCAAGGAAACCGCGGAGCGCGTCTCCCGCACCATCGGCCACCGCCCGCGCGAGGCGCGCATCGGCGCCACCTAATTGGGGACAGTCCCTACTCGGCCACCAGGCCGTGCAGGGAGAACTGCCCCTGGCGGTCCTGCCAGAGCTTCGCGCCGCGAAAGCCCGCCTCGGCCGCCAGCGCGCGGAACTCCTCCTCCGAGTACTTGCAGGAGTTCTCGGTATGGATGGTCTCGCCGCGCTCGAACTCGAAGCGGTGCCGCCCGATGCGCACCGCCTGGCGCGCGAGCGACACCAGGTGCATCTCGATGCGCCCGAGCGGCGCGTTGTAGAAGGCGTAGTGGCGAAAGCGCCGCAGGTCGAAGTCCGCGCCGAGCTCGCGGTTGATGCGCGCGAGCAGGTTGAGGTTGAAGCGCGCGGTGACGCCGCGCGCGTCGTTGTACGCGGCGTGCAGGACGTTGGCGTCCTTCTTCAGGTCCACGCCGATCAGCATGGCGCCGCCCGCGCCGACCTGCGCCCGGCTCATGGCGAGGAAGGCCTGCGCCTCCTGGATTGTCAGGTTGCCGATGGTCGAGCCCGGGAAGTACACCACGCGCCGGCGCCCGGAGCGCGGGCGAAACACCGGCAGCCTGAGCGGCTGCGAGAAGTCACCCACCACGGCAAGGATGTGCAACCAAGCGAACTCGCGCGACAGCCGCCGTGCGGCGCCCGCCAGTGCCGATTGCGAGATGTCGACCGGCACGTACACCGAAGGCCGCAGCGCGCGCAGCAGCAGCCGGGTCTTGAGGCTTGCCCCGCTGCCGTACTCGATCAACTCGCAATGGCGCCCGGCGAAACGCGCGATGTCGGCAAGGTGCCGTCGTGTCAGCGCGAGTTCCGCGCGCGTCGGGTAGTACTCCTCGAGGCGGCAGATGCGCTCGAACAGGCGGCTGCCTTCGGCATCGTAGAAGTACTTCGGCGGCAGCGCCTTTAGCGGCTGCGACAGGCCCTCGATGACGTCCTCGCGGAAACTGTCCGCGGGCACCACCGAGCCGTAGAGCCGGGTGCGACCTAGCCGTGCGGCTCGCGCGCGGCGCTGAATTCGAGCCACTTGCGGATGCGCCGGGCGTCGCCGAGGCGCGTGTACTTGCCCCAGGAATCGAGCAGGATCACGACCAGGTCGCGCGAGGCGACGCGCATGTGCATCACCAGGCAGCGCCCGGCCGCGCCGATGTAGCCGGTCTTGGAAAGCTCGATGTCCCACTGGTCCGAGCGCACCAGCCGGTTGGTATTGCTGTAGCCGATCGAACCGCCGCGCGCGCGCACCTGTGCGCTCGGCCGCGTCGAGTACTCGCGAATCAGCGGGTGGCCATGCGCCGCCCGCACCAGCCTGGCGAGGTCCTGCGCGCTGGAGACATTGTCGGGCGAGAGCCCCGTCGGGTCGGCGAAGCGCGTGTCGTGCAGGCCCAGGCGCCCCGCCTCGGCATTCATGGCGGCGACGAACGACTCGGTGCCGCCGGGATAGGTGCGCGCGAGCGCCGCAGCCGCTCGATTCTCCGACGCCATCAAGGTCAGCAGCAGCAATTCGTCGCGCGTCAGCACGGAGCCCGAGCGCAGCCGCCCCGGCATGCGCGCGCCTCGCATCGCCCTCAGGTCCGCGGCGCTCACGGCCACGCGCTGCTCGAGGTCGAGCCCGCGCTCCAGCACCACGATCGCCGTCATCAGTTTGGTGATGGAGGCGATCGGGAGAATGATCTCGCTATTCTTCGCGTACAGCGTCTCGCCGCTTGCCGCGTCCAGCACCAGCGCCACCGCCGAGCGCAGCTTGGGTCCCTCGTCGGCACGCGCGAAGCCGATGCTGACGAACAGCACCGCCGCCAGCGCACCGATGGCGACGATCTTTTCGAGCGAATGCAGCCTGCGTTCCCCTGAGCGCATGAAGCCCTGTCCCTTCCTGGTCCGGCCGAGTGTAAGGACGAAGCATCCGAAATGCAAGCAAAAATAAGACGGTAGATCGATTTATCTAGAAAAACGTTGAACTATGGGCATCGGGCAATCAGACCCCTGCCCCCAAGGTCCTCAGGCGGCCTTGGCGCGCTCGAGGACCTCGGCGGCCTGCGCGGCTTCGCGCTGCAGCGCCCACAAGCGCGCGTACTCGCCGCCGGCGGCGAGCAGCTCGCCGTGGGTGCCGCGTTCGACGATGCGTCCCTGATCCAGCACCAGGATCTGGTCGGCGTCCATC
>DASTTC010000459.1:0-2710 GCA_035760345.1 Burkholderiales bacterium
GCCTGGGCCGCGGCCGGCGGCGGCACGGGCGTGCTGTTCGGCCTGTACCTCCTCGCCACGACGGTGCTGTTCGCCGGCGTGCCGTGGTCCAAGTTCGCGCACATGTTCTTCAAGCCCGCGGCGGCTTTCGAGAAGCGGCTGTCCTACGCGAACGAAACCCGCAGCAACCTGCCCGCGCCCGCAGACAAGCCCGAGACGTTCGGCAGCACGCGCGAACGGCCGCAGCACTACTGACCGGAGAGACAAGGAAGCCCATGCCGACTTTCGTTTACATGACCCGGTGCGACGGTTGCGGGCATTGCGTCGACATCTGCCCGTCGGACATCATGCACATCGACAAGACCTATCGGCGCGCCTACAACATCGAGCCGAACTTTTGCTGGGAGTGCTACTCCTGCGTGAAAGCCTGTCCGCAACACGCCATCGACGTCCGCGGCTACGCCGACTTCGCCCCGCTGGGCCACAGCGTCCGGGTGTTGCGGGAAGAGGCCAAGGCGACGATTTCGTGGAAGCTCAAATTCCGCGACGGCCGCGAGAAGAATTTCGTGTCGCCGATCCGCACGACGCCCTGGGGATCGATCAAGGGGCCGGCCGAGTACGACGCGCCCCGCCCCGAGGATTTCGCCAGGCAGGAACTCGCGCACGAACCGAAAGGGCTCAACATCAAGGGCGGATTGCCCACGTTGCGCCAGGGTCAACGCAAGCAGGGAGCGGTCTGATGGGACTCTTCGGAGGCAGGAAAACGGTTTACGTCGACGCGGACATTCTGGTCATCGGCGGCGGCATGGCGGGCTGCGGGGCCACCTACGAATCCCGCTACTGGGGACGCGACCTGAAGATCGTCTGCGTCGAGAAAGCCCAAATCGAGCGGAGCGGCGCCGTCGCCCAGGGTCTGTACGCCATCAACTGCTACATGGGCATGCAATGGGACGAGAACCAGCCCGAGGACCATGTGCGCTACGCCCGCAACGACCTGATGGGCCTGGTGCGCGAGGACCTGGGCTACGACATCGCCCGGCACGTCGATGCGTCGGTGCACCTGTTCGAGGAATGGGGCCTGCCGATGATGAAGGACCCCAAGACCGGACGCTACCAGCGCGAAGGCAAGTGGCAGATCATGATCCACGGCGAGAGCTACAAGCCGATCGTCGCCGAGGCGGCCAGCAAGGCCGCGACCGAGGTCTACAACCGGATCATGGTGACGCACCTCTTGATGGACAACAAGGCCACCCGGGTCGCCGGCGCCGTCGGTTTCAACGTCCGCACGGGCGATTTCCATGTGTTTCGCGCGAAGGCTGTCATCGTTTGCGCCGGCGGCGCGTCGCACATCTTCAAGCCGCGCGCCGTGGGCGAGGGCATGGGCCGGACCTGGTACGCGCCCTGGAGCAGCGCATCCGCTTACGCGCTTCCGATCCAGGTCGGCGCCAAGATGACGCAGATGGAGAACCGCATCGTCCTGACCCGTTTCAAGGACGGCTACGGCCCCGTAGGCGCCTACTTCCTCCACCTGAAGACGTACACGCAGAACGGCTTGGGCGAGGAGTACGAGAAGCGGTGGTACGAGGACACCAAGGCTCTGGTGGGCGACTACGTCGACCGTCACCCGGTGCCGACCTGCCTGCGCAACCACGCCATCCTCAAGGAACTCGCGGCCGGGCGCGGTCCGATCCGCATGGTAACCAAGGAGGCCTTCCAGGACCCCCACAAGGAAACCGTAGGCTGGGAGAACTTCCTCGGCATGACGATCGGGCAAGCGGTCGTCTGGGCGTCGCAGAACATCGATCCCAAGCACATCAATCCCGAGCTGACCACGTCCGAGCCCTACGTCATGGGCTCTCACGCCACCTGCTCGGGAGCGTGGGCGAGCGGTCCGGAAGACTGTGCTCCCGCGGACTATCAATGGGGATACAACCGCATGATGACGGTCGACGGGCTGTTCGGGGCCGGCGACACCATCGGCGGCACGGCCCACAAGTTCTCGTCGGGATCTTTCGCGGAAGGCCGCATCGCCGCCAAGGCGGCGGTCAAGTACGTGATGGAGAAAGGGCGGGAACAGCCCCAGGTCAGCGAACAGGAGGTTCGGGATCTCGAAAAGCAGATATTCCAGCCGCTGGAGAACTACCGCGTCGGCCGCAACGAGATCGTCGCCGGGACCGTATCGCCGAGCTACCTTCTGCCGATCCAGGGCCTGCAGCGCCTCGAGAAGCTCATGGACGAATACGTCGGCGGCATCAGCACCAATTATATGACCAACGGCCAGCTGCTCGAGCGCGGGCTCGAGCTCCTGACCATGCTGAAGGAAGACATGAGCAGCATGGGCGCCGAGGACCTGCACCAGCTGCAGCGTACGTGGGAGCTGCAGCATCGCGTCTTGGCCTCGGAGTCCGTGACCCGTCACACGCTGTTCCGCAAGGAGACGCGCTGGCCGGGGTATTACTACCGGGGCGATCACATGAAGCTGGACGATGAGAACTGGCATTGCTTCACCCTGTCGCGCTACGACCGCAATACCGGCAAGTGGGAAATGGAGAAGGCGCCCGTCCATCACATCATCGACTGACGGGTCGAAAAAAAGGCCGGGGAGACCCGGCCTTTTCCATTTTGCGCCTCGAAGGCCTAAGACTTGCCTTTCGTGGAGCCCTCGATCGCCTGCTCGATGTCGCCGAGGCCCTTTTGCGCCTTTCCGGAGATCTGCTTCGACAGCCCCTTG
>DASTTC010000460.1:0-2727 GCA_035760345.1 Burkholderiales bacterium
CGCCGCGGCGCACCAGCCGCGCGCGCCGAAGTGCTCGAGCAGCGGCCGCCACATCGCCCAGTACTCCGGAAAGCCGTGCAGGAACAGCATCAGCGGTCCCTCGCCCGCACGCGCAACGTGAAAGGCGAGGCCGTTGGCTTCTACGGTTTCATGGCGGATCACGAGAAGCGCGAAAAATCCGGCTTGCGCTTCTCCATGAACGCGCCCAGCGCCTCTTTCGCCTCCGGCGAGCGCAGCCGCTCGCCAAACAGCTCCAGCTCTTCGGTCATGCGCGCCTGCACCGAAGCCGCCGCCTCGCGCTTCATCAGTTCCTTGGTCATGCGCACCGACGCGGGCGGCAGCGCGGCGAGCGCGAGCGCCGCCTGGCGCGCGCGCTTGAGGAGCTCGCCCTCCGGCACGATCTCGGTGACGATGCCGGCGGCGAGTGCCTTTTCGGCGCTGAAGGGCTGGCCCAGCAACAGCAGCTCGGCCGCACGCTGGTAGCCCGCGAGGCGCGGCAGCAACAGGCTCGAGGCCGCCTCGGGCAGCAGGCCGAGCGGCACGAAAGGCAGCTGCAACCGCGCGTTGGGCGCGGCATAGACCAGGTCGCAATGCAGCAGCATCGTCGTGCCGATACCCACCGCCGGGCCGCCGACCGCGGCCACTAGGGGCTTGCGCGCGGTGGAGATGGCGCGCAGGAATCCCGAGGCGGGCGAGGCGCCGGGTTCGCGCTCCAGCGTGAGGAAGTCCTTCACATCGTTGCCGGAGCAAAAGCACCCCGGCTGGCCGTGGATCAGCACCGCGCGCACCTCGGCGTCGGCGTCGGCCGCCAGCAGCGCCGCGGCCATCGCTGCGTACATCTCCGGGCTGAGCGCGTTCTTCTTCTCGGGGCGGTTGAGCTCGATGCGGCTGATGCGCTCTTTCTTCTCGACGACGATGTGGCTCATGCGCCCGGCAACCGGTAGTCCTTGAACTTCTCCCGCAGCGTGAGCTTGGAGAGCTTGCCCGTCGCGGTGTGCGGCAGCTCCTCCACGAACACCACGTCGTCGGGCATCCACCACTTGGCGATCTTGCCCTCGTAGTACTTGAGCAGCTCTTCCTTGGTCAGCGCCTGGCCGGCCTTTTTCACCGCCACCACGATCGGGCGCTCGTCCCACTTCGGGTGCGCGATGCCGATGACCGCGGCTTCCTGCACCGCCGGATGCGCCACGGCGATGTTCTCCAGGTCGATGGAGCTGATCCATTCGCCGCCCGACTTGATCACGTCCTTGGAGCGGTCGGTGATCTGCAGGTAGCCCTCGGGGTCGATGGTGCCGACGTCGCCCGTGGGAAACCAGCCCTCCTTGAGCGGGTCGCCGCCTTCGCCCTTCAGGTAGCCCGAGGCGATCCACGGCCCCTTCACCAGCAGGTTGCCGAAGCGCTTGCCGTCCCAGGGCAGTTCCTTGCCTTGCTCGTCGACGATCTTCATCTCCACGCCGAAGATGCCGCGGCCCTGCTTGGCCTGTACGGCGATGCGCTCCGCCTTGGGCAACGCGGCCTGCTTCGCCTTGAGCGAGCCCACCGTGCCGAGCGGGCTCATCTCGGTCATGCCCCAGGCATGGAACACCTGCACGCCGTAATCGTCCTGGAAGGTGCGGATCATCGCCGGCGGGCAGGCCGAGCCGCCGATCACGGTGCGGTTCAGGGTGGTGAACTTCACCTTCTGCGCGGCGAGGTGCTGCAGCAGCATCAGCCATACCGTCGGCACGCCGGCCGACAGCGTGACCTTCTCCTGCTCGATCAGCTCGTAGACGCTCTTGCCATCGAGGTGCGGGCCCGGAAATACCATCTTCGCGCCGACCATGGTGCAGGCGTAAGGCAGGCTCCAGGCATTGGCGTGGAACATCGGCACCACCGGCAGCACCACGTCGCGCGCCCCGAGGTTGAGCGCATCGGGCAGCGCCGCCCCGTAGGCATGCAGCACCGTCGAGCGGTGGCCGTAGAGCACGCCTTTCGGATTGCCCGTGGTGCCCGAGGTGTAGCACAGCGCGGCGGCCGTGCGCTCGTCGAAGCTCGGCCACTCGAAGCGATCGTCCTGCTGGTCCATCAGCTCCTCGTAGCACAGCAGCTTCGGGATCGAGGTTTGCGCCGGCATGTGCGCGCGATCGGTCATCAGCACGAAGTGCTTCACCGTCTTCAGCTGCGGCGCGAGCTTCTCCACCAGCGGCACGAAGGTCAGGTCGAAGAACAGCGCCTGGTTCTCGGCGTGGTTCGAGATGTAGCTGATCTGGTCTGGGAACAGGCGCGGGTTGATGGTGTTGATGACCGCGCCGATCCCGGAGATCGCGTAGTACAGCTCGTAGTGCCGGTAGCCGTTCCAGGCCAGCGTACCGATGCGGTCCCCCGCCTTCATCCCGAGCACCTGCAGCACCTTGGCCAGGCGGCGCGCGCGCGCATGGGCCGCGCGGTAGGTGGTGCGGTGGATACCGCCCTCGGCGGTCTTGGAGACGATCTCGGTGTCGCCGTGGTTGCGGTCCGCGAAGCGGATCAGGTCGCTGATCAGCAGCGGCACGTCCATCATCAGGCCATTCATGTTCTCCCCTCCTCGGGACAAACTTACCTTGCCGCGAACGGCCAAGTCTAGCCGTTCCGGCACTACCCGGCAGGACAACCGGAGAGGTAGAATCGGCGCCGTCCCCCTTGCGGAGCGAGCGCGAAATGAGCGACGTGGCAGCGTATTCCGTGCGCGACGGCATCGCCGTCATCACC
>DASTTC010000461.1:0-3895 GCA_035760345.1 Burkholderiales bacterium
GTCTTCGGGCATCTGCACCACGCTGCCGGGCAGGCCGAGCTCGCCCATCAGGTCGGCCAGGTCCTTCAGCTTCGGCAAGAGCCTGGCCTTCTCGCTGCCCGAGAACTCGACCAGCAGGATGGCCGCGGGCCGGCCGATCAGCGCGGTCTCCACAGTGGACTTGAACGCAGGGTTGGCGAGGCTCAGCTCGATCATCGTGCGGTCGACCAGCTCGACCGCGGTCGGCCCCAGCTTCACGATGTGCTGCGCGGCGTCCATGGCCGCATGGAAGCTCGGGAAGTTGACGATGCCGAGCACCTTGGCGCGCGGTAGCTCGGCCAGCTTGAGCGTGAGGCTGCGCGTGTAGGCCAGCGTGCCTTCGGCGCCGATCAGCAGGTGCGCGAGGTTGACGCTGCCGTCGTTCGTGTACGGCTTCTCGCTCTGGTTGTCGAAGATGTCGAGGTTGTAGCCGGCGACGCGCCGCATCACCTTGGGCCAGCGCTCGGCGATCTCGCTTGCGTGCTGCTTCGCGAGCTGGCGCACATGCAGCGCGATGTCGCTCGCGCGCGCGCCGAGCGCCGAGACCGGGCCGAAGTCGACCAGCTCGCCGTCGGACAGCCAGGCGCTCGCGCCCGCCACGTTGTGGACCATGTTGCCGTAGGCGATGGAGCGCGAGCCGCAGGAGTTGTTGCCGGCCATGCCGCCGAGCGTGGCCTGCGCGCTGGTCGAGACGTCGACCGGGAACCACAGGCCGTGCGGGCGCAGCTTGGCGTTCAATGCATCGAGCACGAGCCCCGGCTGCACCACGGCGCGGCGGGCGGCGACATCGAGCTCGACCAGCCCATTCAAGTACTTCGAGCCATCGATCACCAGCGCCGCGCCCACGGTCTGCCCGCACTGCGAGGAACCCGCGCCGCGCGGCAGCACGGGCACGCCCTCCTCGGCCGCAATGGCGAATGCGGCGCGCACCGCCTGTTCGCTCCGCGGCACGATGACGCCGATCGGTTCGACCTGGTAGATCGAAGCGTCGGTGGCGTAGCGGCCGCGCGACGCCTTGTCGAACAGCACCTCGGCGTCGACATTGCGCCGCAGGCGATCCGCGAGCGACGTATCGCCGGAACGCGGGCTCACGAAGCGGACCGGGTGGACCGTGGCGTCCATGGGTGCGGCGTAGAATACACCGCGCCGCGAGTATCGATTCCGGAGGGCCCATGTCGCGCAACGCCGGTAGGCATTTCCTGCAGATTCCCGGTCCAACCAACGTGCCCGACCGCGTGCTGCGGGCGATCGACCTCCCCACCATGGATCACCGCGGGCCCGAGTTCGCGGACCTCGGCAAGGCAGTGCTCGAGGGCATGAAGCGCGTCTTCAAGACGCGCGCGCATGTCGTCATCTTCCCGGCCTCGGGCACCGGCGCGTGGGAGGCCGCCCTGGTCAATACGTTGTCGCCCGGCGATGCCGTGCTCATGTACGAGACCGGCCATTTCGCTTCGTTGTGGCAGAAGATGGCTGCGAAGCTCGGCCTGGCGCCCGAGTTCATCGCCGGCGACTGGCGCACCGGCGCCGATCCAGAAGCGATCGAGAAGCGCCTGCGCGAGGACGCCCAGCACCGCATCAAGGCGGTCTGCGTCGTGCACAACGAAACTTCCACCGGCGTCACTTCGCGGATCGGCGAAGTGCGCAAAGCGATCGACGCGGCGAAGCATCCCGCGCTGTTGATGGTGGACACCATTTCGTCGCTCGCCTCGATCGACTATCGCCACGACGAGTGGGGCGTGGACGTCACGGTCGGCGGCTCGCAAAAAGGCCTGATGCTTCCCCCGGGCCTGTCGTTCAACGCGATCTCCGACAAGGCGCTCGCGGCGTCGAAATCGGCGCGCCTGGCGCGCAGCTATTGGGGCTGGGACGAGATGCTGGCCAACGGCAAGAGCGGCTACTTCCCCTATACGCCGGCGACCAACCTCCTCTACGGACTGCGCGAGGCGCTCGCCATGCTGGAGGACGAAGGGCTGGACAACGTATTCGCCCGGCACCAGCGCCACGCGGAAGCCACGCGCCGCGCGGTGCGTGCCTGGGGGCTGGAAGTGCTCGCCACCAATCCGGCGGAATATTCAGGCTCGCTCACGGCGGTGCTGCTACCCGCCGGTCACGACGCCGACCGCGTGCGCAAGATCATTCTGGAGGCCTTCGACATGTCGCTGGGCACCGGCCTGGGCAAGCTCGCCGGCAGGGTGTTCCGCATCGGGCACCTTGGCGACTTCAACGACCTCGCCTTGATGGGCACTCTCGCGGGCGTCGAGATGGGCCTTGCCCTCGCCGGTGTGCCGGCCAAGAGTGGCGGCGTGCAAGCGGCGATGGCGTACCTCGCGGAATGCCGTGCGAAGCCCGCGCGCGCCGCGGCATGAGATGGATTTCACCCTCGGCGAAGACCAGCGCCTGTTCCGCGATAGCGTGCGCGCGTTCGCGCGCAAGCACCTCGCCGCGGGCGCCGTAGCACGCGCGCACGAGCCGGCCTATCCGTTCGACGTCGCGCGCCTGATGGCGCGCCAGGGGCTTCTGGGCATCACGCTGGCAGAGGCCGACGGCGGACAAGGCGGCACCCTGATGGACGCGGTCCTCGCCATCGAGGCAGTGGCCAGCGTCTGCCCGAGGAGCGCCGACGTGATCCAGGCCGGCAGCTTCGGACCGGTGCGCGTGCTGGCCGAGTACGGCAGCGCGGCCCAGAAAGCGAAGTACCTCGCACCGATCCTTGCGGGCGACACGGTCCTCTGTCTTGGCATGAGCGAGCCCGAGGCGGGCTCCGCGGTCACCGACCTGAAAACCACAGCGACCCCCGACGGCGACGGTTACCGCGTCTCGGGCAGCAAGGTGTTCTCGACCCACGGCCCCTATGCCTCGGTGATCCTCGCCTATGTGCGCTACGGCCCCGGCGTGGGCGGCATCGGCTCGATGCTCATCGAGCCCGGCTGGAAGGGCGTGACGCTAGGCAAACCTTCGCACTTCATGTCCGGCGAGCAATGGGTGGAGCTGCATTTCGACGACGTTCACGTCCCCCGTGAGAACGTCCTGCTCGGACCAGGGGGCTTCAAGAAACAAATCGCCGGCTTCAACGTCGAGCGCATTGGCAACACCGCGCGCTCTGTGGCGCTTGGCCGCTATTCATATGAAGCTGCCCGCGAGTGGGCACTCACCCGGCAACAGTTCGGTCGACCGCTGGCCGAGTTCCAGGGGCTGCAGTGGAAGTTCGCCGACATGAAGATGAAGCTCGATGCCGGGGAACTGCTGCTGTATCGCGCGGCGGCGAACGCCGATCGCGGCATGCCCTCGGCCGAAGAGACCGCGATCGCCAAGGCCTTCTGCAACCAGGCCGGTTTCGAAGTGGCGAGCGAAGCCCTGCAGGTGATGGGTGGCACCGGCTACAGCCAGGAGGTGCTGGTCGAGTACTGCCTGCGCCGCTGCCGCGGCTGGATGATCGCCGGCGGCTCAATCGAGATGATGAAGAACCGCATCGCCGAGGGCATGCCGCGATCGGCGTTCGCCGCCGCCCGGTACAGCAGCAACTCGCCGGCATCGAGCTTCATCTTCATATCGGCGAATTTCCACTGTAGCCCCTGGAACTCGGCGAGAGGCCGACCGAATTGCTGTCGAGTGAGTGCCCACTCGCGGGCAACTTCATATGAATAGCGGCCAAGAGCCAAAGAGCGCGTGGTGTTGCCAATGCGCTCGACGTTGAAGCCGGCGATCTGCTTCTTGAAGCCTCCCGGGCCAAGGAGGACGTTCTCGCGCGGCACGTGGACATTGTCGAAGTGGATCTCGACCCACTCCTCGCCCGACATGAAGCGCGAGGCCTTGCCGAGGGACACGCCCTGCCAGCCGGGCTCGATGAGCATCGAGCCGATGCCGCCCACGCCGGGGC
>DASTTC010000462.1:0-14791 GCA_035760345.1 Burkholderiales bacterium
CACCGCGTGGCTCGCCAGCACCAGGGGCGGCTTGGGCTGATCCACGTAGTGTTGCTCCAGGAACGCCTGCAGTACCTCCGCCGGCGCTGCGGCGTCAGCGTTCGCGGGGAAAAAGCTGCGGTCGCCGACGTGACGCCCGCCACGAATCATCACCAGGTTGACGCACGCCGCGCCGGCGTGCGTCGTGCAAGCCACCACGTCGGCTTCGACGCCGCGGTTCGATTCCACGTACTGCCGTGCCTGTACCCGGGACAGCGCACGCACCTGGTCGCGAAACGCGGCGGCCTGTTCGTAGTGCCGCGCCTCGGCCGCGGCCTGCATGCGGTCCGTGAGGCGCCGCACCACGTCGTCCTCGCGTCCGCGCAGGAACAGCGATGCATGCTCCACGTCCTGCGCGTATTCGCTTTGCCCGGTCAGGCCGGTGCAGGGCGCGGTGCAGCGCCGGATCTGGTGCAGAAGGCAGGGTCGCGAGCGATTCTCGAACACGCTGTCCTCGCAGGTGCGCAAGCGGAAAACGCGCTGCAGCAGCTGGATGCTCTCGCGCACTGCGGAGGCATGTGGAAACGGCCCGAAATAACGATTGCCCGCGGCGCGTGCGCCACGATGGAAACCGAGCCGGGGAAAGCGATGGCCGCTGATCATCAGGTAGGGGTAAGACTTGTCGTCGCGGAAAACGATGTTGTAGCGCGGCGCGAGGCTCTTGATGAGGTTGTTTTCCAGCAGCAGCGCCTCGTCCTCCGATCGCGTCGCCGTCACCTCGATGCGCGCCACCTGCGAAAGCATCATGCGGATGCGGGGGCTTCCCGCGTTCTTCAGGAAGTACGACGCCACGCGCTTGTTCAGGTCGCGCGCCTTGCCCACGTACAAGGCCTCGCCCCCCTGCCCCAGCATGCGGTAGACGCCGGGCAGGCCCGGCAGGCCCGCGATAAAACTCTTCGCGTCGAATGCGGCGTCCGGCATGGCCGGAATTCTAGCGCCGGGCAGCGAAACCAGTGTAGAATTCGCGACTTTTTTCGGCACCTGATCCCCGCCATGTCCAAGGTCTCCGCAGTCGACATCCGCGTCGGCAATCTCCTCGAATGGGACAAGCGCGTCTGGCGCGTGCTCAAGTGCTATCACGTGCATGTCGGCGGCCGCGGTGGCGCGTTCATGCAGGTGGAGATGAAGGATATCGAGGCCGGCACCAAGACCAATCAGCGCTTTCGCACCGAGGACAAGATCGAGCGCGCGTTCGTCGACCCGCGCGCCATGCAGTATCTCTACCAGGACGGCGACAGCTACGTCTTCATGGACAAGGAGAACTACGAGCAGCTTTCGCTGCCGGGCGAGTTCCTCGAAGGCCAGGCCGGATTCCTGCTGCCCAATGCGGAGGTGCAGATCAATTTCTACAACGGACGAGCCATCGGCCTCGAGATCCCCGCCTCGGTGGTGCTGACGGTCGTGGATACCGAACCCGGCATCAGAAACGCGACCGCCACCAATACGTTCAAGCCGGCCACGATGGAGACCGGAATCACCGTGCAGGTACCGCCCTTCATCAATAAAGGCGAGAAGATCAAGGTCGACACCAACGAAGGCACCTACATGGAGCGCGCGTAGGCTAGGCGAGCCCGTGTAGCGCCTCCAGCGCCCCCCGGTAGGCAACGCTCTTGCGCAGGTCGCGCCCTCCCCTGTGGCGCATGCGCTCTGCGCGCACGGGCGAGGCCAGGACGCGGCCGGCGAGCGATTCCAGGATCAGGTCCTGGCCTTCGGCATCGTTGCACAACAGCACCATATCGCAGCCCGCGTCCAGTGCGGCGCGGGCGCGTTCGGCGACACCACCGGCGGTACTCGCGCCTTCCATCGACAAGTCGTCGCTGAACACCAGGCCGTCGAAGCCCAACCGGCCACGCAAGATCTCTTGCAGCCACACTTTCGAGTACCCCGCCGGCTCGGCGTCGATCCTGGGATAGATGACGTGGGCCGGCATGACCCCGGCGAGCCCCGCGTCTATTGCCGCGCCGTAAGGTGCCAGGTCCTTGCGCAGGATTTCACCCAGCGAACGCTCGTCAACGGGGACGGCCACATGGGAGTCTGCGGTCGCATACCCGTGTCCCGGAAAATGCTTGCCAACGGCAGCCATGCCGCCATCGGCCAGGCCCTGGATAAGCGCCGCCGACAAGGCGCCAACGGCCAGCGGGTCGTAGTGCAGCGCCCGGTCGCCGATGACCGAGCTGCCGCCGTAGTCCAGGTCGAGCACGGGTGCAAAGCTGAAGTCCACGCCGTGGGCGGCCAGTTCCGCCCCGATCACGTAGCCCGTGGCCCGCGCGGCTGCCCGAGCCGCGTCACGGTCCCGGTCCCACAGTTGCCCCAGCGTGCGCATCGGCGGCAGCGACGTGAATCCCTCCTTGAAGCGCTGCACTCGGCCCCCCTCGTGGTCCACGCCAATGAGCACTTGCGGTTCGCGCAACGCGCGGATGTCCTGTGTCAAAGCCTGCAATTGCGCGGGCGATTCGAAATTGCGGGCGAACAGTATTACGCCCCCGACAGACGGATGGCGCAGTCTGCGCACATCGTCATCGCCCAGCACGGGGCCCGCGGGGTCGATCATGGCCACGCCCAGCGGCAGGCGCGCCCTTACCCGTCGCATTCCAGGATCACGGTGGCGCAGGCCATGCCGCGCTCATCAGCCAGGGTGAGGTGGGAACGGCAGACACCGCGCCGCTCGAGCAGCGCGGCCAGTGCCGCCGAATACTCGAGTTGCGGCTGGCCCGAGCGCAGGTTGCTCACCCACACCCCGTGCCAGTTGGCCGGCGCGCGAATGCCGGTCCCCAGCGCCTTGGTAAACGCCTCCTTGGCGGCGAAGCGCTTGGCAAGGTAGGCGGCCGGTTTAGCGTGCGCACGGAACCGGCGCAGCTCCGGCTCGCACAGGATGCGTTCGGCGAAACGCGCACCAAAGCGCGCCAACGCACGTTCGACGCGCGGAATCTCGATCAGATCGGTGCCGACACCGTAGATCACCGTGCGGCCTGCACCATCAGCTGCTTCATCTCCCTTACCGCCTCCCGCATGCCCACGAACAGGGCTCGGCTGACGATGGCATGGCCGATGTGCAGCTCGCGCACCCCCCCCAGGCGGGCCACCGGCGCGACATTGAAGTAGTTGAGCGCATGCCCGGCGTTGAAGCGCATGCCGAGCGCCCGAATCGCCTCCCCCGCGCGGCGAATGCGCTCGAGCTCGGCGAGCACGGCGGGGCTTTCCGAATCCCTGCCCTTGGAATGAAACGCGCTCGCGTACGGGCCCGTGTGCACTTCGCACACCGATGCGCCGATGCGGTGAGCGGCTTCCACCTGGCCGACGTCGGCATCGATGAACACCGATACGCGGATACCCGAATCGGCCAGACGCCTCACCGCACTGCGCAGCTGGTCCTCTTGCGCGCCGATGTCCAAGCCGCCCTCGGTGGTGATCTCATGCCGGCCTTCGGGCACCAGCATCGCCATCTCCGGCTTGATCCGGGCGGCAATCGCGACCATCTCTGCGGTGGCCGCCATTTCCAGGTTCAGCTTGATGTGGGTCAGCTCGCGCAACCGGCGCACGTCCTCGTCCTGGATATGGCGACGATCCTCGCGCAAGTGCACGGTTATCCCGTCGGCGCCGCCGAGGTGCGCTTCGACCGCGGCCCATACCGGATCCGGTTCGTAGGTGCGCCGCGCCTGGCGCACGGTCGCCACATGATCCACGTTCACGCCGAGCTCGATCATAGGTCCTGAAGCTCCCGCAGCATCTCGCTGGTATGCAGCGGCTGCCCGGACAGTCGCGCCGTGATCAGGCGGCGCATCAGTCGTCGAGACTCCTCGCGCGTCTGCGGGCGCGCATACTCGTCGCGTGCCATGTCGAGCAGGGTCTGGCCGGCAATGCTCAACTCGCCGTCTGCCGGGCTCTGACCCGGCGCAGCGGACTCCAGCGGGCCCCTCTCCGGCACGTAGATATAACGCTTGTCTGCAGCCACCGGTTCGCCGCTCGCCGCATCCTGATCCAGCGGCGGAGCATACCCGAGTTCGCGCAGCAGCCTCAGCTCGAAGCCGCGCAGCAGCGCCGCCGGTTCGCCCCCTGTGGCAAGACGCGCAATGGCGCTGGCATAGACATCGAATAGCGCCTCATGCGCGTCGTCCCGCGGCAACAGCCGGAGCAGGAGTTCATTGACGTAGAAACCGCACATCAGCGGCAGCCCTGAAAGCGCAGGCAGCCCCCCTTCCCATTCCGCCGCGGTCAACGTGCCCAGTTCCGTCGAGGCGCTCCAGCTCAACCGAAGAGGATGGAAGGCAAGCAGTGTGCCTCGTACCGCGGAGCGCGCCCGTCGGGCGCCGCGCGCCAGCAATCCGACGCGCCCGCGATGCCGCGTGAACGCCTCCACGATGAGGCTGGTTTCCTTGTACGGGTAGCTGTGCAGGACGAACGCGGGCTCCTGCTCGGTGCGGCGCCGCGTCACGAGTAGCCCAGTTCGCGCAACGTGCGCGCATCATCGGACCATCCACGCCGCACCTTGACCCAGACCTGGAGAAACACCTTGCCTTCGAACAGGCGCTCCATGTCGCGGCGCGCGTCGCTGGCGATGCGCTTGAGCATGGCACCGCCGGCACCCACCACGATCGGCTTATGCGTTTCACGGTCGACCCAGATCGTCGCATCGATGCGCCGCAGACGACCTTCCTCGCGCAACTGCTCGATCCTCACTTCGCAGTGATACGGCAGCTCCTCCCCCAGCAGACGGAAAAGCTTCTCGCGCAGGATCTCTGCGGCAAAGAACCTCTCATCGCGGTCCGTCAGGTGCTCCGCCGGATAGAGCGCCGGCCCTTCGGGCAGCAGCCCGCGCAGGACTCGAAGCAGCTCCGCGACATTGCGTCCGGTGGACGCGGATACCGGGACGATGGCCGCGAACGCATGCTCCCGCGCCACCCGTTCCACAAACGGCAGAAGCTGCGATGCCGGCTTCACCCGGTCAATCTTGTTGACCACTGCCACCGCAGGCCGGCCGGCCGGCAACTTACGCAACGCTTCGCGGTCCGCCGCGTCGAAGCGGCCCGCCTCGATCACGAACGCGACGACGTCCGCGTCGCGCGCAGCCTCCCCGGCGCGCCGGTTGAGAGAGCGATTGAGCAGGCTGCGGTGGCGCGTCTGAAAGCCCGGGGAGTCGACGAACGCGATCTGGCATTCCGCGGTGGTCAGGACTGCGGTCAGCAGGTGGCGCGTCGTTTGCTCGCGCGGCGACACGATGGCGAGCTTGTGCCCCAGCAGGCGATTGAAAAGACTGGACTTGCCGGCATTGGGCTTGCCGTACAGGCCCACGCTGCCGCTGCGGAATGCGCTCATGCCGGGAGCTGGCGCAGCAGGATTGCGGCGGCCTGCTGTTCCGCGGCGCGTCGCGACGCGCCGCGGCCGCGGGCTTGCAGACCGAGCCCGTCGACGATGCACTCGACCTCGAACACCTGCTGGTGCGCTGCACCCTGGGTCCCCACCACCTGATAGCGCGGCAGTCCCTGGCGCCGGGCCTGGAGCGCCTCCTGCAACTGCGTCTTGGGATCCTTGGCCGTAGCAGTGGACTGGTCCGCGGCATCGAGGGCGCTGCCCAGCGTGGCGAGCACGGCGTCGCGCGCCTCCAGATAGCCCCCATCGAGGAACACAGCGCCGTACACCGCTTCAAGCGCATCGGCGAGGATTGATGGCCGCTGTGCGCCGCCACTGCCGCTCTCGCCCTGCCCCATGCGCACATGCGCCGCCAAGCCGATGTCGATGGCCACCTGGGCGAGCGTTTCCTCGCGCACGAGGGTCGCGCGCAGACGAGAAAGTGCCCCTTCGCTCAGGGTTGGGAAGCGCGCCACCAGGGTCTCGGCGACGACGCAGCCGAGCACGCTGTCCCCCAGGAACTCCAGGCGTTCGTTGTTGGGCGCGCCGAAGCTGCGATGGGTCAGCGCCTGCTCAAGCAGCTCATCACGACGGAAGATGTAGCCGAGGCGTGCCTCGAGGCGCTGGATCCCGGTCAATGGATCGGAGCAACCCCGGCTATTTGGCGCTCGCCTCGAAGTCGATGTAGACCCCGATGTTGGCGAACAGCGGGATCTCCTTCCGGTAGGCAACCTCGATGTCGTAGCCGTTGCCCTGCTTGGTAATGACGAGATCGCTGGCAGCGACGCTCTTGATGTTGTCGATGACGGCACGATTGAAGAAGGCTCGGCGCACCTCAGCCACCTGAACATCGCGCCCGCGCACCTCGTTGCCGATGGCAGCGAGCGCCTGCTTGATCGTGAAGTACTCCAGGTAGGACGGCAGGAGCCGCATGCCCAGCAGCGCAACGAATACCAGGACGACCGAGCCGACGATCAGCCCCATCAGCGTGATGCCACGTTGCCTCGCGCGCATGTTCGATCTCCTGTGGCTGCAGACTGTCATCGGAAGGTGCCGAAGCGACCCAGCTCCCCGAGGTTGAGCCAGATGAAAAAGGCCTTGCCCACGATGTTCGCGTCCGGGACGAACCCCCAGACGCGGCTGTCGCTCGAATTGTCCCGGTTATCACCCATCACGAAATAGTGGCCCGGCGGCACCATGCACGCCAAGCCGGTCGTATTGTAGTTGCAATTCCCGAAATGCGGGAACGCACGCGCGTGCGACACGTAGGCCGGGACATCCGCCTCCGTAAGCACCTGGTGCTCGGTGCCGTTCAGTGTCTCCAGGAAGCGACGCGAGTACTGCATGCGCTCGCGCGACAAGTAATCCTCGACCTGCCGCGTGGGCACGGGCTGGCCGTTGATCGTCAATCGCTTGTTGCGGTACTCGACGCGGTCACCGGGCAGTCCGACCACGCGCTTGATGTAGTCCAGCGACGGATCTTCCGGAAAGCGGAACACCATTACGTCACCCCGCTGCGGCATGCCGACGTCGATCAGCTTGCGGTTCGCCACCGGCAAGCGGATGCCGTAGGCGAACTTGTTCACCAGGATGAAGTCACCCACCAGCAGCGTCGGGATCATGGAACCCGAAGGGATCTTGAAGGGTTCGACCAGAAACGATCGCAGCAGGAAGACGATGAGGATGACGGGAAAAAAGCTTATCGAGTACTCGACCCACCAAGGCTGCTTCGCGGGTGCAGCGCGGCGCGCGCGAAGCCACGCGACCTCCAGCGCCCACACCGCACCGGTGGCGAGCAGCAGCAGCAACAGGAACAGCGCGAAGCTCATGCTCAATGCGGCTCTCTCTGCAGCACCGCCAGGAAAGCCTCCTGCGGGATCTCCACGGATCCGACCTGCTTCATGCGCTTCTTGCCTTCCTTCTGCTTTTCCAGCAGCTTGCGCTTGCGCGACACGTCGCCGCCGTAGCATTTGGCGAGCACGTTCTTGCGCAACGCCTTCACGTTCTCTCGCGCGATGACGTTTGCGCCGACGGCCGCCTGGATGGCGACATCGAACATCTGACGCGGGATCAGGCCGCGCAGCCGCGCTGCGAGCTCGCGTCCGCGCCGCTGCGCCACCTCGCGATGCACCATGCTGGAAAGAGCGTCGACACGCTCGCCGTTCACCAGCACATCGAGCCGTACCACGTCTGCCTCCCGGTACGCCTTGAAATCGTAGTCCATCGAACCAAAGCCGCGCGTGAGCGATTTCAGCCGATCGAAGAAATCCAGCACCACTTCATTGAGGGGCATGTCGAACGACAGGACCACGTGGCGGGCCGCGTAGTGCAGGTTGGTCTGCACGCCCCGTTTCTCGGTGCACAACGTCATGACCGCTCCCACGTATTCCTGCGGCACGAAGATCGTGGTGGATATGACCGGCTCTCGGATCTCGGCGATCTGGGCGGGGTCGGGCAACTTGGCGGGATTGGAAACCTGTTCGAGCGTGCCGTCCCGCAGCTGGACTTCATAGACCACCGAAGGCGCCGTCGTCACCAGTGCCATGCCATATTCGCGCTCCAGCCGCTCCTGCACGATATCCATGTGCAGCAGCCCCAGGAAGCCGCAGCGGAAACCGAAACCCAGCGCCTGGGAGACCTCGGGCTCGTAGTGAAAGGATGCGTCGTTCAGGTGCAGCTTGCCGAGCGCCTCGCGCAGCGCCTCGTATTGGTTGGATTCGACCGGGTATAGCCCCGCGAATACCTGCGGCTTGATCTCCTTGAAGCCGGCGAGCGGCGCCGGCGCCGGCTTGTCCGCGTGCGTCATGGTGTCGCCGACCTTGGCGTCGCGCAAATCCTTCACGCCCGCGATGACGAAGCCGACCTCCCCCGCGGCAAGCTCGTCGCGCGGCTGGGACTTAGGCGTGAATACCCCGACCTGCTCGCACAGGTGCTGCGCGCCGGTGCTCATCAACAGCACCTTGTCCTTGAGCCGGAGGGTACCCTGCATCATGCGCACCAACATCACCACGCCCACGTAGTTGTCGAACCAGGAGTCGATGACCAGCGCCTGCAGGCGCCCGGCTGGATCCCCGTTGGGCGGCGGCACGCGCGCGATCACGGCCTCGAGTATCTCGTCCACGCCTTCTCCAGTCTTGGCGCTTGCGCGCAGCGCGTTATGCGCCTCGATGCCGATGACGTCTTCGATCTCCTGGATGGCGTTCTCGGGATCGGCGGCAGGCAGGTCGATCTTGTTGAGCACGGGAATCACCGCCACGCCCTGCTCGATCGCCGTATAGCAGTTGGCGACGGTCTGCGCCTCGACCCCCTGCGAGGCGTCCACCACCAGCAGCGCCCCTTCGCAGGCTGCCAGCGAGCGGCTGACCTCGTAGGAAAAATCGACGTGCCCCGGCGTGTCGATGAGATTGAGGAGATAGCGTTCGCCGTCGCGCGCGACGTACTCCAGGGCTGCGGTCTGCGCCTTGATGGTGATGCCGCGCTCGCGCTCAAGTGCCATCGAGTCCAGCACCTGGTCCTCCATGTCGCGCTTGGCGAGTCCGCCGCAGCGTTGGATGATGCGGTCGGCCAGCGTCGACTTGCCGTGGTCGATATGCGCGATGATGGAGAAGTTGCGGATGCGGCCTTGCGGCGTCATGAAAAAAAGGGTGCCAGCGGCACCCTTCATTGTCTGCAGCGGCGCCTATTCTAGCGCAAGGCGCGCGTGCAGGGCTGCCGTGTCGAGGCGGCCGTGGCACACTTCGCGGCCGTCGGTATCCGCCAGCACCGGCACACGCTCGCCGTAGCGCAGGGCAAGCTCCGGCCGTTGGTCTACGTCGACTTTCTCGAACGCGACGCCCAGTCCACGCAGCGCGTCGGCCATGACGTCGCAAAGAGGGCATGCGCTACGGCCGTACAGGCGCAGCATGCCGCTAGCCCTTGTCGTCGAGCCCGGCGATGGTGACGAAGGCCATGCTCTCCCCGCGCCGCACCTGCAGCGTGATCACGGCGTTCTTGTTCAACCCCGCCAGAAGCCGGCTGAGTTGATCCGCGGTCTTGAGGTCGGTGTGCACGCCGTTGTGCACCACTTTGAGCAGGATGTCCCCACGGCGCAGCTCCGCACGTGCCTCCGCCCGCACATCGGCGACCATCAGGCCGTGCGACAGCTTCAATTCGCGCTTTTGTTCCGCGCTCAGCTCGCTCACCACGATGCCGAGGCGGTTGGCCGCCTGCGCGGCCGGCTTGCGTTCCGGCGGCGCTTCGCGCGCCGCGATACGCTCTTCCTGGAGCTCTCCTACGGTGAGATTGAGCGTGCGGCCTGCGCCTTGGCGCCACACCTCGACGGCGACGCGCGATCCCGGGCGCGTGGCCCCCACGATGCGCGGCAGGTCGCTCGAGGATTCGACTTCCTTGCCGTCGAATCGGGTGATGATGTCCGTCGCCTCGATGCCGCCCTTGTCGGCCGGGCTGCCCTTTTCCACCGCGTTCACCAGCGCGCCGCGCGGGCGCTCGAGCCCGAAAGACACGGCGAGGTCCTTGGTCACTTCCTGGATTACGACCCCGATGCGCCCGCGCGAGACGCGACCCTTCTCGCGCAGCTGCTTCTGGATGTCCAGCGCTACATCGATGGGAATGGCGAAGGACAGTCCCATGAACCCGCCGGTGCGGCTGTAGATCTGGGAATTGACCCCGACCACCTCGCCTCTCATGTTGAAAAGCGGGCCCCCGGAGTTGCCCGGATTGATGGCCACGTCGGTCTGGATGAAGGGTACGAAATTCTCCTGCGGCAAGGACCGCCCCTTGGCGCTCACGATGCCCGCGGTGACTGTGTTCTCGAATCCGAAGGGCGCACCGATGGCAAGCACCCATTCGCCCACTTTCAGCTTGCCCGGATCGCCCATGCGGACCGAGGGCAGGTTGGTGGCCTCGATCTTGATCAGCGCAACGTCGGTGCGCTTGTCGGCGCCGACCACCTTTGCGTTCAACTCGCGCTTGTCGGTGAGGCGCACTTTGATCTCGTCCGCAGCATCGATCACGTGTGCGTTGGTCAGGATGTAGCCGTCGGCACTGATAATGAAACCCGAGCCCAGCGAGCGGCTTTCCGGACGCGGCCCCTGCCCGGGCCCGGGCTGGCGCGGGATGAAGCGCCGGAAGAACTCCAGCATTTCCTCGTCCTCGATGTTCGGTGCCTGCGGCGCCGCGACGCGCCGCGGCGCCTGCGAGGTGCTGATATTGACCACGGCGGCACCCTGCTCTTCGACCAGCCGGGTGAAGTCGGGCAGATCGCGGCCTTGGGCCAGGGCCAGTGTGGCAACGAAGCCGAGCAGGATCGCTGCGGCGGATTTGATGAAGTGCATGAAGGATCCTCTCGAAGGTCTACTGCGGGCGGTACTCGACCGTATTGCCGATGCGCTGCACGCTTGCGGCCGGTGCTTCGCCGACCACCGTGACCAGATGGTCGGCCACCTTGCGGGTGTAGACGTTCACGGCCCCCATGCTGGCAAGCCCGATGCGCGCAGCGTCGGTGTGGCCGGACCAGGGCTCAATGAACACGGACACCGCCGCCAAGCCGTCGGAAAACACGACCTGCCCGACGGGTTGCGTGTCCCGCAGCATGTGACGAATTTCCAGGATCTTGCGGAATCCAGGCAACTCGGCGCCCAGATGCCAGCCCGCCTGCGACAGATCGGCCGGCGCGGCGCCGGCTTGCTCCACGCGCCATTCGCGCGCGGCCTGCGGCGGGCGCAGCTTCGAGCGCGCCACATTGCCGATCTCAAGTTGCGTGAACGTGATCTGCTCGAGCGTCTGACCGCGACGGTCGACGGTCCGCGCCTTGAGCAGCATTGCGCTGCGTACGTCCGCCCAGAGTTTGTGGCCGTAGCGCAGGTCGTCCTTCGGTGACAGCAGGATCGCCTGGCAATCGAAACCGGCGATGCGCCGTGTCTCGCCCAGCGTGATGTCGTAGTGCGCCGCCAGGCCGCTCACGCGTTCGGGCAGCAAGGCGGGGAACGCGCGCGCATCGCTGCGCTGGGCCACCTTGATGGTGCGGCTCTCGGGCAAGTAGCAACGGATCTCGTCGCGCGTGCGAAAGATCTCGCGCGGTTCGCCGTCGAGCACCTCGAGCTTCTCCATGCCGCCTGCTTCGCCCGCCCGGCGCATGATGCGCGAGGTTTCGGTACGCTCGCCCCGCTGGTAGACGAAGGTCCCGGTATACGAGAGCTGCTCCGTGGCCTGATAAATCCGGCGCAGCCACTCCAGGGCCTCGGGCGAGGTCTGCGCATACGCCCCTCCGGCGACCGCGCAAAGCAGCAGGGCGCCGAGGGCGCGAATCACGGTTTCCCCGGCGCCAGCGCCTCGACGGACACCGAGCGCACGTAAGGCGCCATGCCCTGCAGCGAGTTGCGCGGCGAGTAGGCTTGGTGCGCGAACAGGTAATCCTGCGCCGCAGGCGTCAGCGGCACGCGCGCCGGCTCGTTGTTGCCGGGGGCGGGCTGCGCCGGCTGCGGCAGTTGCGCCACGGGCGCCAGCCCCGGGGCGGTTTCCTGTTGCGGGGCAAACGCCATCCAGCCAACGAGCGCTACCGCGGCGACGCTTGCCGCCAGCGCCGAGGGCGCAAACCAGGGCGCCCGGGCCGCAGTCACCACCTGTGAGGGCAACGGCCCCATCAGGACAGGCTCCGTCGCGAGCCGCTGCGAGACTCGGTGCAAGCAGTGGCTCGCGAGCAGCGCTCGACCCTGCAGCGCATCGCTGATCAGGTGGTACGCGCGCCAGGCCTCGAGGGCTTCGCCCTCCTCGCGCAGCGCCTGCAGGGACTGCTCGGTCTCCGGCGCGCCGAGCTCGCCGTCCATCAACGCCGATATGTTGGCTTTCATCGCGCTACCACCTCTGGTCCTTGCGCGTGTCGAGGAGCGGGCGCAGCCGCTCCGCGATCGCTTCGCGCGCCCTGAAAATGCGCGAGCGCACGGTGCCGATGGGGCAGTCCATGATGCGCGCAATGTCTTCGTAACTCATGCCTTCAATCTCGCGCAACTGGATTGCGGTGCGCAGCTCTTCGGGCAGCTCGTCGATCGTGGCATTCACAGTCCTTGCAATCTCTTTCGACAGCAACAGGCTTTCCGGCGTGTTGATGTCCCGCAACTGCTCTCCATCCTCGAAGCCCTCGGCGTCCTGCGCCTCCACTTCGGTGGAGGTCGGTGCCCGCCGCCCCAGCGCCATCAGGTAGTTCTTGGCGGTGTTGATGCCGATCCGGTACAGCCACGTGTAGAACGCACTGTCGCCGCGAAATGCCGGAAGCGCCCGGTACGCCTTGATGAACGCCTCCTGCGTGACATCTTCCACTTCAGCCGGGTCGCGGATGAAGCGGGACAGGAGCCTGCCGAGCTTGCGCTGGTACTTCTCCACCAGCAACTCGAAGGCACGCTTGTCACCCCGCTGCGCACGCTCCACCAGCTGTCGGTCGATTTCGCGCTCAGACATCAGCGCGACCGGCCCCCGCCGCCCCTCCGGCCCCGGGAGCATACCTGCCCGGCTTCCGGATGCAACGCCTATGTGCCAGAGACACGGTTCCTGTGAATTAGTTCGGCAGCGCGTGCCGCGAGTTCAGACGGCAAGCGCAGGGTGCGCCGCGCCCGGAATCCGGCCCCAAAGCGCCCAGAGCTTCAATCGCCGGAAGTCGGCCGGTGAGAGCATGTCGCGGGCCACGAGCAGCAATCGCCGCGGCGATCCGCTCAGGTTCAGGATCACCCATCGATTCCCCACGTACCGACGCGCCCCCGCGCGGCACACCTGGCGCCTGCCGTCCTTCGACTCAAGTGTCACGGCGCCGTCGGCCGACAGTTCGAGCGTGCTCGGCGATGCGCGGTTGCGCAGGAGCGCCCGGTCGAAAATCGCTACCGCCCCCAGCCCCAACACCAGCAGCGCCATGGCCGGGCCCGCGTAGCCGGGAATCCACCATCCCAGACAGGCCGCACCCACCCCATGGATCACGACGAGGGCCCCGGCCAGCGCATTCGAAGCGCCCAATTCCAGTCGCAACATGGGCCGGCCGCTCAGACGCGCGCGAACACCAGCGTGCCGTTCGTGCCGCCGAAGCCGAAGTTGTTCTTGACCGCGTACCGGATCTTCAGGTCCCGCGCCGCGTTCGCGCAGTAGTCGAGGTCGCACGCCGGGTCCTGATTGAGGATGTTGATGGTGGGCGGGGAAACCTGGTGGTGCACCGCAAGCGCCGTGAACACCGATTCGATACCGCCGGCGCCTCCGAGAAGGTGTCCGGTCATCGACTTGGTCGAATTCACGACCAGTTTGCCGGCGTGTTCGCCGAACGCCATCTTGATGGCCTCGGTTTCGTTCTTGTCCCCCAGCGGGGTGGACGTGCCGTGGGCATTCAAGTACTGCACCTGGTCGGCGGCAACGCGGGCATTGGCGAGCGCCGAGCGCATGCAGCGGCGGGGGCCGTCCTGGTCCGGCGCCGTCATGTGAAAGGCGTCTGAACTCATGCCAAAGCCGGTGAGCTCGCAATAAATCCGTGCGCCCCGCGCACGCGCATGCTCGAACTCCTCCAGCACCAGCACGCCCCCGCCTTCGCCGAGCACGAAACCGTCGCGGTCCCGGTCCCACGGCCGGCTCGCGGTCGTGGGGTCGTCGTTACGGGTGGACAGGGCCCGGGCGGCAGCGAAGCCGCCCACGCCCAGGGGTGAAATCGTGGCCTCCGCCCCACCCGCCAGCATCACGTCAGCGTCTCCGTACTCGATGATGCGCCCGGCCAGCCCCACCGCGTGCAACCCTGTCGTGCAGGCGGTCACCACGGCCAGATTGGGACCCTTCATGCCATAAAGGATCGACATGTGGCCGGAAATCATGTTGATGATCGAAGCCGGCACGAAGAAAGGCGAAATGCGGCGCGGGCCACGCTGCACCAGCTCGCTATGCGTTTCCTCGATGCGTGGCAGGCCGCCGATGCCGGAGCCGATGTTTACGCCGATACGATCGGCGTTCTGCTCCGTCACCTGCAGGCCGCAGTCCTTCCACGCCTGGATCGCCGCCGCCAGGCCGTAGTGGATGAACAGGTCCATGTGGCGCGCCTCCTTCGCCGGCAGGTAGGCGGACACTTCGAAGCCCTTGACCTCCCCGGCGATGCGGCAGGCGAACGGCGACGCATCGAATCGCGTGATGGTGCCGATCCCGGGCGTACCCGCGACCAGATTCTTCCAGGCGTCCTCTACGGTGTTGCCGACCGGGCATACGATACCGAGGCCGGTGACGGCGACTCTGCGGCGCGACACTTAGCGGGCGGTCAGGACTTCGAGTGCGACTTCACGAAGTCGATCGCCTGCTGCACGGTGGTGATCTTCTCGGCTTCCTCGTCGGGAATTTCGGTCTCGAACTCCTCCTCGAGGGCCATCACCAGCTCCACCGTGTCGAGGGAGTCCGC
>DASTTC010000463.1:0-8489 GCA_035760345.1 Burkholderiales bacterium
ATGATCCGCGCCGACGACGTGTTCATCGGCATCTCCAACTCGGGCGAAAGCGCGGAGCTGGTGCGTATCCTCCCCGCCCTCAAGCGCGAGGGCGCGAAGCTCGTCGCGATCACCGGCAAGCCCGGCTCCACGCTCGCGCGCGAGGCCGACGTGCACCTGGACGCGGGCGTAGCGAAGGAGGCCTGCCCGCTCAACCTGGCACCCACCGCCAGCACCACGGCGGCACTGGCGTTGGGGGACGCGCTCGCCATCGCGTTGCTCGATGCGCGCGGCTTCTCGGCGCGCGATTTCGCGCGCTCGCACCCGGGCGGATCGCTGCAGCGCGAAGCGCTGAAGCACGTTGCCGACGTCATGCACAGCGGCGCAGCCCTGCCCATGGTGCGGGAGAACGCGACGCTCAAGCAGGCGCTCGACGAGATGACGCGCGGCGGCCTGGGCATGACCGCGGTGGTCGACGCCGCGCGGCGCGTGAAGGGCATCTTCACCGATGGCGACCTGCGGCGCGCATTGAAGAAGTCCGCCACGCTCAAGTCGACGCGCATCGGGCGCATCATGACGCCCGCTGCGCGCACCGTGGCGCCGCAAGCACTGGCCGCGGAGGCCGTGGCCCTCATGGAGCGGCACCGCATCAGCCAGCTGCTGGTGGTGGGCGCCTCGGGGGAACTGGTCGGCGCACTCAACATGAACGACCTGCTGCGCGCGAAGGTGGTCTGAGGGAATGGCGCAGGTTTCCCCCGACGCGCTCGGGCGGGCGCGGCGCCTCCGCCTCATGGTGTTCGACGTGGACGGCGTGCTCACCGATGGCCAGCTTTGGTACGGGCCGCAGGGTGAAATGCTGAAGGCGTTTCATGTGCGCGACGGCCACGGCCTCAAGCTGCTCGCCGAGGGCGGTGTCGCCACTGCGGTGCTGTCCGCACGCAGTTCCCAGGCGCTGGCGGCGCGCGCGGCCGACCTGGGCCTGGCCCACGTCCTGCAGGGCGTCACCGACAAGAGGCCCGCCTTCGAGGCGCTGCTCGCGCAACTCGGCCTGGCGGCGCACGAAGCCGGCTTCATGGGGGACGACCTGCCGGACCTGCCGGTGCTCACCCACTGCGGGTTCGCCTGCGCGCCGCGCGGCGCGCACGAACTCGCGCTGCGGCAGGCGCACTACGTGCCCGACGCGCCCGCCGGCGCCGGCGCCGCGCGCGAAGTCTGCGAGTATGTGCTCGGCGCGCAGGGCCGGCTCGAGGAATTGCTGGCGAGGTACCGCGCGTGAAGCTCTCGGCCACGCGCCTGTTCCCGCTGGTGCTGTTGCTGACGCTCGCGCTGCTCAGCTTCTGGCTGGAGCGCACCTCGCGCGAGCAGCCGGCGCAGCCGGCACAGCGCCTGCACGATCCCGACTACAGCGCCGAGCAGTTCACCGTCACCGACTACAACCTCGCCGGCGCGCCGGTGGCGACGCTGGCGGGGGCGCGCATGGTGCATTACCCGGATGACGATTCGACCGACCTGGTGGCGCCGCGCCTGACGCAAACGCTGCCCGCGGAACCGCGGCTGCAACTGTCCGCCGATCGCGGCACGCTGTCGCGCGACGGTGCGGACGTGTTCCTCTACGACAACGTGCAGCTGGTACGCGAGCCCGAGAACGACTTGCCCGAGACGCGCATGCAGACCAGCTTCCTGCATGTGATCCGCGCCCGCTCGCTGGTGCGCACCGACCGTGAGGTACGCGTGACCGAGCGGGGGCGTTCGCTCATCGGCCGGGGCATGGAGTACGACAACGCGTTGCGCCAGCTCACGCTGAGCGCGCAGGTGCGCGGCAGCTTCGAGGCGGAACGGTGATGCGCCAGCGTCATGCCATCCTGCTCGCCGCGGCGATTGCTGCGATGTCTGCCTTTTCGGCCACGGCCGAAAAGGCTGATCGGGAAAAGCCCACCCAGATCGAGGCCAATCGGATGACCTCCGACGAGGCGCGCCGCGTCAGCATCTTCGTGGGCAACGTCGTGCTCACCAAGGGCACCCTGAAGCTGCAGGCCGAGCGACTCGAGGTGCGCCAGGACGCCGACGGCTTCCAGCACGCCACCGCTACCGGCTCGCCGGTGCGCTTTCGGCAAAAGAGCGATCCGCGCGGCGGCCTGGAGGGCGTGTGGATCGACGCCGAGGCGGGCCGCATCGAAATCGACGAGAAGGCCGAGCGCGTCGAGATGCGCGAAAGCGCGCGCGTGACGCGCGACAAGGACGAGGTGCGCGGCAGCTACATCCTCTACGACCAGCGTTCCGAGTTCTTTTCGGTCACCAGCACCAAGGACGCGCCGGACGCTCGCGTGCGTGCCGTGATCCAGCCGAAGAAGCCGGACGCCGAAGCGCCCGCCCCGAGCAAGCCCGGGGCGCAAAAGTGAGCCTGCTGCGCTGCGAGCGCCTGCGCAAGCGCTACAAGTCGCGCGCCGTGGTGCAGGACGTCTCGCTCGAGGTCTCCAGCGGCGAAGTCGTCGGGCTGCTGGGCCCCAACGGCGCGGGCAAGACCACCTGCTTCTACATGATCGTGGGCCTGATCGCCGCGGACTCCGGGCGCATCCACCTCGACGGGCGCGAGCTCACGCACCTGCCGATTCATGCGCGCGCGCGCCTGGGCATCTCCTACCTGCCGCAGGAGAACTCGGTGTTCCGTAAGCTCACGGTGGAAGAGAACGTGCAGGCGGTGCTCGAGCTGCAGGGGCTCGCCAAGGCCGACATCGAAGCGCGACTGCAGGAGCTGCTGAAGGATCTGAACATCGCGCACCTGCGCAAGCACGCGGCGCTCTCGCTCTCCGGCGGGGAGCGCCGCCGCCTGGAGATCGCGCGCGCGCTCGCCACGCGACCGGCCTTCATCCTGCTCGACGAGCCGTTCGCGGGCGTGGACCCGATCGCCGTGCTGGACATCCAGCGCATCATCCGCTTCCTGAAGGAGCGGCAGATCGGCGTGCTGATCACGGACCACAACGTGCGCGAGACGCTCGGCATCTGCGATCGCGCCTACATCATCAACGAGGGCGCGGTGCTCGCCTCGGGGCATCCCGAGGAGATCGTCTACAATGACAGCGTTCGCCGTGTTTACCTCGGTGAGCACTTCCGCATGTAGCCGCGCCGCAGGTCCCCGCCGCCTTTTCGCCGCCATGAAGCCCACCCTGCAGTTCCGGCTCTCCCAGCACCTCACGCTGACGCCGCAGCTGCAGCAATCGATCCGCCTGTTGCAGCTGTCCACCGTGGAGCTGAACCAGGAAATCGAGAAGATGCTGATGGAGAACCCGATCCTCGAGCGCGAGGATATCGAGGGCGATGCGCAGGCGGCGATCGCCCCACCGCGCGACGCCGCGTCGAGCGCGCCGGAGACGGACGCTGCGGCGGAGGAGCCCGTCGAGCGGCGCGAGGACTGGCCGAGCGACTTCGCGGCGCCGTCCGGGCGCGGCGAGGACGACGAGGACGGTGACCGCAGCTTTTCCGCGCCGGACATGCCGACGCTGCGCGATCACCTCAACCAGCAACTCACGCTCACCGGCGTCGGCGAGCGCGATCGCGCGCTGGTCGCGCTGCTGATCGACGTGCTCGACGAGGATGGCTACCTGACGCAACCGCTCGAGGAAATCCTGGCGCTGTTCTCCGCCGATGCGCAGGTCGACCTCGAGGAGCTCGGCATCGCGCTCAGGCACCTGCAGAACCTCGAGCCCGCGGGCGTCGGCGCACGCTCGCCCGCGGAATGCCTGCTGCTGCAGCTGCGCTTGCAGGGCGCGCACCCGGCCTGCGCGCTCGCCGTGGACATCGTCGGCAAGCACCTGGCGCTGCTCGCCAGCCGCGACTTCGCGCGCCTGCGCAGCGTCACCGGCGCGCAGGAGACGGAGCTGCGCGGCGCACAAAAGCTGATCCAGAGCCTCAACCCGCGTCCGGGCGCCGCTTTCGCGCGCATCGAGACACGTTACATGATCCCGGACGTGATCGTGCGCAAGGTGCGCAACGTGTGGCGCGCCAGCCTCAATCCCGAGGCCATGCCGCGCCTGCGCATCAACCGCCTGTACGCGGACCTCGCAGGGCGCGCGCGCAACGGCTCGAATGCGCTTGCCTCGCAATTGCAGGAAGCGCGCTGGATGATCAAGAACGTGCAGCAGCGCTTCGATACCATCCTGCGCGTGTCGCAGGCGATCGTCGACCGGCAACGCGAGTTCTTCGAGCATGGCGAGATCACCATGCGCCCCATGGTGCTGCGCGAGATCGCCGACACCCTCAGCCTGCACGAAAGCACCATCTCGCGCGTCACCACGCAGAAATACATGGCCACGCCGCGCGGCACCTACGAGCTGAAGTACTTCTTCAGCAGCCACGTCGCCACCGACAGCGGCGGCGCCGCTTCCTCCACCGCGATCCGCGCGCTGATCCGGCAGCTGGTGGCGGCGGAGGATGGCCGCACGCCGCTGTCCGATGCGCGCATCGCGCAGATCATCGGCCAGCAGGGCATCGTCGTCGCGCGCCGCACCATCGCGAAATACCGGGAATCTTTGCATATCCCGCCGGTCAACCAGAGGAAGATCCTGTAAAGGGAATCCCGTGAACCTGAATCTGAGCGGTCATCACCTCGACGTCACCCCGGCCCTGCGCAGCTACGTGCTCGACAAGCTGGCGCGCGTGACGCGCCATTTCGACCACGTCATCGACGCGCACGTCGTGCTCACGGTCGACAAGCTGGTGCAGAAGGCCGAGATCACGCTGCACGTGCGCGGCAAGGACATCCACTGCGCCTGCGAGCAGCCGGACCTGTACGCGGCGATCGATCTGCTCGCCGACAAGCTCGATCGCCAGGTGCTCAAGTACAAGGGCAAGCGCGAAGGCAAGGGGCACGAGGCGCCCAAGCGCGCCGACATTGACAATGTTTGACCCCATCGCCGGCACGGACGGCGTGCTCGGCGATGGGCTATAATCCGCGCCCTTTGCTGCAGCGCCGTTCGGGCGCCGAGTGATGAGTCTGGTCGCAAAACTGCTGCCGCCCGCCAACGTGCTGCTCGACCTTCAGGTGTCGAGCAAGAAGCGCCTGTTCGAACAGGTCGGGTTGCTGTTCGAGAACAACCACGGCATCGGCCGCAGCCTGGTGTTCGACAGCCTGTTCGCGCGCGAACGCCTGGGCTCCACCGGCCTCGGCCAGGGCGTGGCCATCCCGCACGGGCGCATCAAGGGCCTGAAGGACGCGCTGGGCGCGTTCGTGCGACTGGCCCAGGCCGTGCCGTTCGACGCCCCGGATGCCAAGCCGGTCCAGCTTCTGTTCGTGCTGTTGGTTCCCGAGCAGGCAACCGAAAAGCACCTGCAGATCCTGTCGGAGCTCGCGCAGATGTTCAGTGACCGCGCGTTGCGCGAGTCGATGACGCTCGCCGCGGATGCCGCCGCTTTGCACCAGTTGATCGCCGCATGGCAACCCGATGCAGCAGGTCAGCGTCAAGCAGTTGCATGAGGACAACGGCGGGACGCTCGCGCTGGCGTGGCTCGCCGGGCGCGACGGCAGCACGCACGTCGAGCGCGGCGCAGCCGCCTCGGCCGCGCTGATCGGCCATCTCAACCTCAATCACCCGAACCGCATCCAGGTCGCCGGCCTCGACGAGGCCGGCCAGCTCGAGCGCCTTGCAGGGCCGTTGTTCGATGCCGCGCCTGCGGCGCTTATCCTGGCCGACGGCATCCCCGCGCCCCGCGCCGTGCTCGAGCGCGCCGAGCGCTCGCAGACGCCCGTGTTCGCCACGCCGCTGCCCGCCGCGCGCGTCATCGAGAAGCTCGCGCGCTACCTCGCCAAGACGCTGGCCGAGCGCACCGAGCGCCACGGCGTATTCATGGACGTGCTCGGGCTGGGCGTGCTCATTACGGGAGACTCCGGCGTCGGCAAGAGCGAGCTCGGCCTGGAGCTGATCAGCCGCGGCCATGGCCTGGTCGCCGACGACGTGGTGGAGATCGCGTGCCTCGCGGCCGATACGCTCGAGGGACGCTGCCCGCCGATGCTGAAGGACTTCATCGAAGTGCGCGGCCTGGGGCTGCTCGACGTGCGCACCATCTTCGGCGAGACGGCGGTGCGGCCCAAGATGCGCCTGCGCCTCATCGCGCACCTGGACAAGCCCGCCACTGCGGGCACGCGCGATGTCACCGAGCGGCTGCCGCTCGCCGAGCAGTCCGAGGCGATTCTCGGAGTGACCGTGCGCAAGGTGGTGATTCCGGTCGCCGCCGGGCGCAACCTCGCGGTGCTGCTGGAAGCGGCGGTGCGCAACTACATCCTGCAGCTGCGCGGGATCCATTCCGGCGCCGAATTCATGGCGCGGCACAAGCGCGCCATGGAAGGCGACTGAGCGCCGCCGCGTGCGCCTCATCCTGGTCAGCGGGCTTTCGGGTGCGGGCAAGAGCATCGCGCTGGATGTGCTGGAGGATGCGGGCTACTACTGCGTCGACAATCTCCCCGCCACGCTGCTGATGGACGTCGTGCGCTTCCTGGCGCAAGCCGGGCACGAGCGCGTGGCGTTGTCGGTGGACGCGCGCAGCGCAGCGCTCGCGGCGCTGCCGCAGGGGGTGGCGCGGCTCAAGGCCGGGGGCGCCGACTGCAGCGTGCTGTTCCTCGAAGCGAGCGAGCACGCCCTGATGCGCCGCTTCTCCGAGACGCGCCGCCGCCATCCGCTCACGGTGGAGGGCCTCACGCTCGCCGAGGCGATCGGGCGCGAGCGCGCCCTGATGGGCGACATCGCCGAACTCGGGCACCGCATCGACACCAGCGACCTGCAGCCCAAGGTGCTGCGCAACTGGATCCGCGACCTGCTCGGCCTGGGCGCGGGGTCGCTGGTGCTGCTGTTCGAATCATTCGCGTTCCGCGACGGCATCCCGCTCGATGCCGACTGGGTGATCGATGCGCGCATGCTCCCCAATCCGCACTACGACCCGATTCTTCGGCCGCTCACCGGCCGCGATGCCGCCGTCATCGGCTACCTCGAGGGCCAGGAGCCGGTGCAGCGCTTCTACGAGGACGTGCGCGCTTTCCTCGAGCGCTGGGTGCCCGAGGTGGTCAAGGAGAACCGCAGCTACCTGACGGTGGCGATCGGCTGCACCGGCGGCCGGCACCGCTCGGTGTACCTGGCCGAGAAGCTCGCCGCCGCTTTCTCCGGCGAACGGCGCGTGCTGGTGCGCCATCGCGGCCTCGCCCGCGAGTGAGCCTCGCCGAGATCGCGCTGTTCCCGCTGCAGACGGTGCTGTTCCCCGGCGGGCGGCTGCCGCTGCGCCTCTTCGAGCAGCGTTACCTGGACATGGCGAAGACCTGCCTGCGCGATGAGGCGCCCTTCGGCGTATGCCTGATCCGCGACGGTGCCGAGGTGGGCGAGCCCGCCGTCCCCGAGGACATCGGCTGCGTGGCGCGCATCGCCTCCTGGGACATGCAGCAGCTGGGCGTGCTGCAGGTGGTGGCACGGGGCGAGCAACGCTTTCGCATTCTCGCGCGTCGTGTCCAGGCCAACGGGCTCGCGATCGCCCGAGTGGCGCTGCTGCCCGCCGAGCAGGACGCGACGCTGGACGCCGCGGCGGACCTGTGCGCGCGTGTGCTGCGCAAGGCGATCGACACGGCCGGCGACGGGCTGGTCGAGCCGCCGCTGCGCTACGACTCCGCGGCCTGGGTCAGCGCCCGACTGGCGGAGCTGTTGCCGCTGTCGGGCGCGTCGCGCCAGCGCCTGCTGGAGATGAACGACGCGCGCGACCGCATCGAGATCTTGCGCCGCCTAATCAGCTCGAGCGGGCAGTAGCGCGCGCAGCAACTTTCGCACCGGCGCCGGCACCGCGGCGCCGGCAGCGTCGGACACTTCGAGCCAGACCCGGCCGGCCGACGGCGGCGCGCTGCGCACGGCACATAGCCACGGCTGTACGCGCAGCCTGAAATGCGTGAAGCCGTGCTCGAGCGGCGGCAGCTTGCGGCCGCGCGCGCCCGCCAGGAGCCGCGCCTCGGGAAAGGTCCACAGCCCGCCCCACAGTCCCGCGCCCGGGCGTCGCTCGAGCAGGACCTCGCCCTGGTGCACGTAGATGAACCAGTCGGTGCGCTTCAGCGGCAGGGGCTTTCGCACCCGCGGCGCGGGCAGCTCGGCCACGCGTCCCTGGCGGCGCGCGACGCAGCGCTGCGCCACCGGGCAGCGATCGCAGGCGGGCTTCGTCCTCGTGCACACGGTCGCCCCCAGGTCCATCAACCCCTGGGTGTAGGTGCGCAGGTCGCGCCGCGGGAGGAGCCGCTGCGCGAGCGCCCATTGGGCGTCCTCGTCCTGAACGCCGAATTGCCGGGCGAGCACCCGCTTCACGTTGCCGTCGAGGATGGCGGCGCGCCGCCCGAACGCGAACACCGCGATCGCGGCCGCGGTCGATCGCCCTACGCCGGGCAGGGTTTCCAGCCCTGCCGCATCGCGCGGAAAACCACCGCGCGCCGTCAGCATGCGCGCCGCCGCGTGCAGGTTGCGGCCGCGCGCGTAGTACCCCAGGCCGCTCCAGAG
>DASTTC010000464.1:0-4079 GCA_035760345.1 Burkholderiales bacterium
GCGCGAGTCTAGCCTCTACACCTTGCCGAAGTCGGCGCGCGCACCGAGCCAGCGATCGATGTGCCGGCGGGCGAGCGCCTCATCTGCGTCCAGCAACTCGTCGGCGGCCCCGCGCGCCGCCTCGAGCAGCGCCGCGTCGGCGACGAGGTCCGCAAAGCGCAGCAGCGGCGCGCCGCTCTGGCGCTCACCCAGGATCTCCCCCGGCCCGCGCAACGCCAGGTCCGCTTCGGCGATGGCGAAGCCGTCGGCGTTTTCGTAGATCACCTTGAGCCGCGCCCGCGCGCCCTCCGACAGCGGCTCCTGGAACAGGAGGATGCAATCGCTCGCCCGCGCGCCGCGCCCGACACGGCCGCGCAGCTGGTGCAGCTGCGCAAGTCCGAATCGCTCGGCATGCTCGATCACCATGAGCGAAGCGTTGGGCACATCCACGCCGACCTCGATCACGGTCGTACACACGAGCAGGTCGATCGCGCCCTCGGTGAAGGCGCGCATGGCGGCCGCCTTGTCGAGCGCCGGCATACGCCCGTGCACCAACCCCACACGCAGGCGCGGGAGCTCCCGGCGCAGTTCCTCGTAGGCGTCGAGGGCTGCCTGCAAATCGAGCTCCCTGGACTCTTCGATGACCGGGCACACCCAATAGGCCTGCTGGCCGTCGGCGCACGCCGCGCGGATGCGCTCGAGCACCTCGCCCCGGCGCGCGGCGGCGGCGAGGCGGGTGGTCACGGGCTTCCTGCCCGGGGGCAGCTCGTCGATCACCGACACGTCGAGATCGGCGTAGTAGCTCATGGAGAGCGTGCGCGGGATCGGCGTGGCGCTCATCATGAGCTGATGCGCTGCCGCCTGCTCGCTCTTCTGGCGCAGCTGCAAGCGCTGCTTGACGCCGAAACGGTGCTGCTCGTCGACGATGGCGAGCGCGAGCCGCGCGAACTCGACACCCTCCTGGAACAGCGCCTGCGTGCCGATGGCGATACTCGCCGCGCCGCTGGCGATGGCCTTGCGCGCCTTTTTGCGCTCTGCCGCGGGCAGGCTGCCGTGCAGCCAGGCGATCTCGACCTGGAGCGGATCGAGCCACGCGGAGAACTTGCGATAGTGCTGCTCGGCCAGCACTTCGGTGGGCGCCATCACCGCCGCCTGGCAGCCGGCGTCCACCGCCGCGAGGCAGGCGATCGCGGCGACGATGGTCTTGCCGCTGCCGACGTCCCCCTGCAGCAGGCGCTGCATCGGGTGCGGCTGCGCGAGGTCCTTCAGCAACTCGCCCATCACGCGCTGCTGCGCCCGCGTCAGCCTGAACGGCAGCTTGCCGAGGAAGCGCTTCAGATGCGCGCCCGTCGCCGGCAGCTCGGGCGCCGAGCGCTCCCGGCGCCTGCGGCGCGCCAGGCGCAACTGCAGTTGCTGGGCGAGCAGCTCATCGAACTTCGCGCGGCGCCATGCGGGTGCCAGGTCGGCGCCCGGCGCCGGTCGGTGCAGCAGCCGCACGCTCGCTTCCAGCAACGCCAGCCCCAGTCGCTCGCGCAATGCCGGCGGCAACGTATCCTCGATCGGCTCCTCCTCGAGCGCCTCGAGCACCAGCTTGCGCAAAGTCGCCTGCGCGAGTCCCGCGGTGGCCGGATACACGGGCGTCAGCGTGTCGGCGAGCGGCTCGTCCGGCGCCACGATGCGGTAGCGCGGGTGCACGATCTCGGCGCCGAACCAGCCCGGGCGCACTTCGCCGTAGGCGCGCACGTGCGCGCCTTCCTGCGCGGCGCGCTCGAATTGCTTCAGCTGGCTGCCGTAGAAATTCAGGAAGCGCAGCACCAGGCCGTCGGCGTGCACCACGAGCTGGCGCTTCGGGCGGAACGCGATCTCGGCGCGACGCACCGGCGACTGCACCAGGACCGGCACGCCAGGCACTGCCGCCTCCAGCGGCGTGAGCCGAGTTTCGTCCTCATAGCGCAGCGGCAGGTGGTACAGCAGGTCGAAGCGCGAGCGGATCCCGAGCTTGGCGAGCTTGCCCGCCGTGGCGGGCGGCAACGCGCGCGTCAACCGGCGTGCAGGATGGCGTCGATCTCGACCAGCGCGCCGCGCGGCAGGCCGGCCACGCCGATCGCGGCGCGCGCCGGGTAGGGCTGCGGCACGTACTGCGCCATGATGTCGTTGACCTTGGCGAAATGCGCAAGATCGGTGAGATACACGGTCATGCGCACCGCGTCGCCGAGCCCGAGGCCGGCGGCTTTCGCCAACGCGGCAAGATTGGTGAACACGCGGTGGACCTGCGCCTCGATGCCCTCGGCGAGCTGCAGGGTGGCGGGATCGAAGCCGATCTGCCCGGACAGGTACACGGTGTCGCCGGCGCGCACGGCCTGCGAGTAGGCGCCGATGGCCGCAGGCGCGTCGGGAGTCTGGATGGCGGTTTTCATGGCGTGGCGCAGGTTTAGAATGGCCCCGGGCATCTTAGCCGAAATGACCGCCCCGCTGATCGCCAACCTGGAAAAGCTCCTCGGCACGCCGCGCGACGGCGCGCTGCTGCGCTACTCGCTCGGCAACGAATACCTCAAGGCGGGCGACTTCGAGCGGGGCATCGAGCATCTGCGCGAGGCGCTACAGCACGACCCGCTGTACTCCGCGGCGTGGAAATCTCTCGGTCGCGCGCTCGCCGAGGCGGGGCGCGACGACGCAGCCCGCGAGGCCTACGCCCGCGGCATCGAGGCGGCGCGCGCCAGGGGCGACCGGCAGGCGGAGAAGGAAATGACGGTGTTTGCCCGGCGCCTGGACCGGGGACGCGCCCCTTAGGCGCGCGGCAGAAGTTTGGCGGTCTGCTCGGCGCTCACCGGCCGGCCGAAGAAATAGCCTTGCGCCTGGTCACAGCCGTGCTGGCGCAGGAACGCCACCTGCTCCTGGGTTTCGACGCCTTCGGCGATCACCGTGAAGCGCAGGTTCTGCGCCATGTTGATCACTGCGCGCACGATGGACGCGGCTTCCTCGCTGTCTCCGGCGTCGCGCACGAAGCTGCGGTCGATCTTGAGCGCCGAGAGCGGCAGGCGCGTGAGGTACGACAGGCTCGAATAGCCGGTGCCGAAATCGTCGATCGAGATCTTCAGGCCCGCGGCGCGCAGGTTGTGCATCGAGCGCACCGCATCCTCCGGATCTTCCATCAGGCTCGATTCGGTGATCTCGAGCTCGAGCAACTCGGCGGGCATCCCCTCGCGCTCCAGCGCCTCGCGGATGAGTCGATCCAGGTCGCGGCGGCGGAACTGCTTGGGCGAGAGGTTGACCGCGACCGGCACCGGCGCGCAGCCGGCCTGCTGCCACCGGCGCAACTGGGCGCAAGCCTCGGCGATCACCCATTCGCCCACCGGCAGGATCAGGCCGGAATCTTCCAACGCGGGGATGAATTCCGCCGGCGAGACCATGCCGCGTTGCGGATGGTTCCAGCGCAGCAGCGCCTCCAGCCCGCGCAGGCGGCCATCGGCGAGATCGACCTTGGGCTGGTAATGCAGCGTGAATTCGGCGCGCTCGATGGCGCGGCGCAGGTCGGTGTTGAGCTGAGCCTTGGCCAGGGTGCGCTGGTTCATCTCCGCGGTGAAGAAGCGGTAGCAGTTGCGCCCCTGCTCCTTCGCGCGGTACATCGCGATATCGGCGTTCTTGAGCAGCGTCTCGGCGTCGTCGCCATCGTCGGGGAATGCGGCGATGCCGATCGAGGCGCCGACATAGGCTTCGTTGCCCGCCAGATCGAACGGCCGGGCGAGCGCGTCGAGGATCTTCTGCGCCACCAGCGCCGCGTCCTCCGGACGCGCCATGTCGGCGAGCACCACCCCGAACTCATCGCCGGCGATGCGTCCCACGGTGTCGCCGGGCCGCACGCAGGCCAGCAGGCGCTCGCCCACCTGGCGGATCAGCGCATCACCCTGGTGATGGCCGAGCGTGTCGTTCACCAGCTTGAAGCGGTCCAGGTCCACGAACAGCACGCCGGCGTGGTACTGCCGGCGCCTCGAGCGCACGATGCTCTGCGCGAGGCGCTCCTGCAACAGCGCGCGGTTGGGCAGTCCGGTCAGCGGATCGAACTGCGCCAGGTGCGCCAGGCGCTGCTCGGCCTTTTGCCG
>DASTTC010000465.1:0-6448 GCA_035760345.1 Burkholderiales bacterium
ACATCCTGTTTCAATTCGCCGCACTTTTGAGGCGAATGTAAGTCAGGCGGGGCGTACAACGTGGGTGGAGGTTACGCCCATGAGAACACTGTTCGCCGCCCTGCTCGCCTTGCTGGTCAGCCTGCCCGCGCAGGCCGAGGAGCGTTTCGCCGAGGCCGAGCTCGACCAGATGCTCGCGCCCGTCGCGCTGTACCCCGACGCGCTCCTGTCGCAGGTCCTGATGGCCGCCACCTATCCGCTCGACGTGGTCGAGGCGGCGCGCTGGACGCGCGCCCATCCCGGCCTGCAAGGCGACGACGCAGTGACGAGGGTAACGGACGAGCCCTGGGACCCAAGCGTCCAGTCGCTGGTTGCTTTTCCCCACCTGCTCCAACGCATGGACGAGCAGCTCGACTGGACACGGCGTCTTGGCGCGGCCTTTCTCGGGCAGGAACCGGAGGTGATGGCGGCCGTGCAGCGGCTGCGCCAGCGCGCCCAGGCCGCCGGGCACCTGCTGCCGGACGAGCGCTTGCGCGTGGTGACGGGAGGCGAGGTCATCGTCATCGAGCCCGCCGATGCGCGCGTGGTCTACGTGCCCTACTACGATCCCTGGGTGGTCTACGGCGCCTGGGGGTGGCCCGCGCATCCGCCGATCGTTTGGGCCGCGTGGCCCGGCTACACCCTGGCGCGCCCGGGGTTCTGGTGGGGCGTAGGCATCGGCGTCACTGCCGGGTTCTTTTTCGGCGACTTCGACTGGCACCACCACCACGTCAAAGTGGTGCACGTGCAAAGCCACTACCTGCGCCCGCACGGGCGCACGTACCGTCCGATCCAGGTCGGCAAGTGGAGGCATGCGCCGGCGCCCCGTCGGTACGTCGAGCGCCAACACGTACAGCAGCGGCCCGTCGTGCAACGGCCGGTCGAGCGTCGCGGCCTCGAGGCAACGCGCCCGGCACCCGTGCGCCTCGCGCCGCAGGCGCGCCCGATGCCGCCGGCCCTGGGCGCATCGCCGCCGCCGCGGCGCATCGAAGCGCCGCGAGTCGAGGCACGCCGGATCCAGGCCCCGCGTATCCAGGCACCCAATCCGCAGCCGCGCCAGATCGAAGCGCCGCGCGTCGAAGCACCCCGGATCCAGGCCCCGCGTATCCAGGCACCCAATCCGCAGCCGCGCCAGATCGAAGCGCCGCGCGTGCAGCCGCGACCCGCCAATGCGCAACCCCAGGCCGGGCCGAGCCGCGCCATGCCCTATGATCGCGGCGGTGCAAGACTCGGCACACCTGTGGATCGCCCTGACCGTGTGGGCCGCGTTCGCGCAGACGCTGCGCAACACCGCCCAGCGCAGCCTCACGGCGGCGCTCGGGACGCTCGGCGCGACGCTGGTGCGGTTCCTGTACGGCCTGCCGTTCGCTTTGGCGTGGCTGGCGATCGTCCACGCATGGCGCGCTGAGCCGATTCCCGATCCCGGCTGGGCGTTCCTCGGCTGGGTAACACTCGGCGCGGTGGCGCAGATCGCCGCCACCGCGTTCCTGCTGGCGACGATGGAAGCGCGCAGCTTCGCGCTGGGCGTGGCGTACTCCAAGACCGAACTGTTGCAGATCGCGGTGTTCGGCCTCGCCTTCCTCGGCGATCCACTGTCCGCGCCCGCGATCGTCGCAGTGGCCTGCGGCACGCTCGGGGTGCTGCTCCTTTCGCCCGCCGATCCGCAGCGCCCGTTTGCGGCCCTCGTCACCGGCCTGGGCACGCGCCCGGCACTCCTTGGCCTCGCCTCGGGCGCAGGGTTTGCGTTCGCCGCCATCGGCTACCGCGGTGCAGCGCTCGCGCTGGAGGGCTCATTCCTCATGAATGCAGCCACCGCGCTCGCTGTGGCGCAGGTTATCCAGACGGTGCTGCTCGGCGGCTGGCTGCTGTGGAAGACCCCCGCAGTGGTTGGCGCGACGTTCCGGCTGTGGCGGCCGTCGCTGTTCGCCGGCTTCATGGGCGCCGCGGCCTCCGCCGGATGGTTCAGCGCATTCGCGCTGCAGCCCGCAGCGCACGTGCGCACGCTCGGGCTGGTGGAGCTCCTGTTCAGCTACGCCGTGTCGCGAAAGCTGTTCCGCGAGCGCATGACGCGCCTCGAGCTCGCCGGGATGGCGCTGCTCGCGCTCGGCATCGCGGTGATCATCCTGTCGAGCTGACGCGCGCCGCGAGCAGCTTGTCGAACTCCTCGGCCACGGCGGCGTCGCGGTCGAGCATCTCCTGGGCGTTGCGCTCGCCGTAGTGCAACACGCCCATGTCGGCGTAGGCATTTTGCACGCGCTCGCTCCACAGGCCGATGTCCTTCACCGTGGGCACGATGCGGCTGAACAGGCGCTTCCTGAAGCGCACCTGGCCCTCGGAGGCGTGGTGCGCGGCCATCGCGTCCTTCGGGTCGATGCCGATCGCCGCCCACATTTCTTCGGAATTGAGCCGGTCGCGCAGGAAGTGCGAGCCTTCGATCACGAACTCCTCGCGCTCGCGCCGCTCGGCCGCGGTGAGCTGCGGGTAATACTCGCGCAGCGCGATACGGCCGAAGGCGACGTGGCGCGCCTCGTCCTGCATCACATAGGCGTTGACCGCCTGGCACAACGGGTTCTTGGCGTAATCGCGGATGCGCTGGAACGCGGCGAGCGCGAGGCCTTCGATCAGCACCTGCATGCCCAGGTAGGTGAAATCCCAGCGCTTGTCGTTCAGCGCCTGCTCCAGCAGGCGCTTGAGAGGCGGCGAAATCGGGTAGACGAAGCGGAATTTCTCGGTGAGCAGGCGCCGGTAGGCCTCCACGTGGCGCGCCTCGTCCATCACCTGCGTGGCGGCGTAGAACTTCGACTCCAGCGTCGGCACGTCCTGCACGATGCGCGCCGCGCACACCAGCGCGCCCTGTTCGCCGTGCAGGAACTGCGACAGATTGTGCACCTGGCTGTGATAGCGCAGGTCGGACTTGTGCCGCGCGGACAGGCGCTCGTAGAGCGGCGTGCCGTACAGCGGCAACATCTCCTCGACGATCTGCATCGGATCGTCGGGGTCCACCTCGGTGGACCAGTCGATGCGCGTGTCGGCATCCCACTGCTGTTGCTTGCCCTTGGCGTACAGGCGCAGCAGTTCCTCGCTTTTCGTGTCGTAGTTCCAGGTGAAGGCGGTCTCGGAAGCGCCCTCGAACTTCCATTGCGTTTCCTCGACCGGGAGGACGTACTTGAAGACGGCGGCCATGGGCGATACTTTACTCGCCCTTCCAGTTCGGGGCACGCTTGTCGAGGAACGCCTGCATCCCCTCGCGAAAGTCCCGGCTCATGTAGCACATCAGGACCAGGTCGTCGCCCGCGCCGGGGGCGAGCGCCGGGCGCAGCCGCAGCAGGGCCTCCTTGGTCGCCTGCAGGGTGAGCGGCGCCTGGCTCGCCACCAGGCGCGTCACCTCCTCGGCGCGCGCCATCACCGCCGCATCCTCGAGCACCTCGGTGACCAGCCCGATCGCCAGCGCTTCGGGCGCCTCGATGAGCCGGGCGCGGAAGATCATGTCCTTCACGCGCGCGGGACCGACCAGCGCGGCGAGCCGGGCGTAGTTGCCGCTGGACAGGCAGTTGCCGAGCGTGCGGGCGACCGGAAAGCCCATCTTCAGGCTGGTTGCCGCGATGCGCAGGTCACAGCACACCGCAATGCCCGCCCCACCGCCCGTGCACGCGCCGCGCAACGCGGCGACCGTGGGCACCCGGCAGCGCTCGAGGGCCCCGAGGACCCGGTCGATGCGCGCCTCGTAGTCCAGGGCGTCCTTGGGCTTGTCGAAGGCGCGGAACTGCGAGATGTCGGTGCCGGCGGCGAAGGCCTTCTCGCCCGCCCCGGTCAGCAGCATCGCCTTGATCGAGCGGTCCTTGTTGGCCTGTTCGCAGACCTCTGCCAGCCGGTCGTACATGGCGAAGGTGAGCGCGTTCCTCGCCTGCGGCCGGTTGAACGTCACCCGCGCGATGCCGTCGCGCACTTCGTACAGCAGATCCTGTCCGGTGCCCGTGCCTGCCATGTCGGCCTCCCTTGTCCTTTTTCGCCGCGGTTGTGGGAGACTATCCCAAGAGGGAGGAAAACCACCATGAACCTGTTGAAACACGTGGCCGTCATCGCCGCCGCGCTCGTCTTCGCGGCACCCGCCGCGGCCCAGGACCGCTATCCGAGCAAGCGCCTGGACTGGACCATCGCCTTCGGTCCGGGCGGCGGCAACGACATCATGTCGCGCACGCTGATCTCGATCCTGGAGAAGTACAAGTTCTACCCGGAAACTATCGTCGCCGACAACAAGCCCGGCGGCAGCGGCGCCAAGGGCTGGGGTTTCGTGTTCGCCCAGAAGGGCAACCCCTACCACATCACCAGTACGAGCGGCAGCTTCATCACCACGCCGCTGCAGGCCAACACGCCCTGGCAGCCCGGCAGCTTCACGCCGATCGCGCTGCTCGCCTCCGACGACATGCTGATGGTCGTCAACAAGAACTCGAAGGCGAAGACCCTGCAGGAGTTCATCGCGCAGGCCAAGGCGAAGCCGCCGGCGATCGGCGGCATCGGCGCGGTCAACATCGACTTCATCGTGCCCAAGCTCGTCTCGGAGAAGGCCGGCTTCACCTTCAACTACGTCTCCTTCAACAAACAGGGCGAGCTGATCACGGCGCTGCTCTCGGGCGCGCTCGACGCGGCGATGTCCAATCCCGGCGAAGTGCTGGGCCTGCTGGAATCGGGCGACATGCGCGCGCTCGCTTACAGCGGCAAGAGCACGCCGGCGGCGCTGGGCAAGGTGCCCACCTTCGGCGAACTGGGCTACGACATCGGCATCTCGCTGCCGCGCGGGCTCGTGCTGCCGCCGGACGTGCCGAAGGAGACGCAGCAGTGGTGGATCGACACCATGAAGAAGGTCGTCGCCACCCCCGAGTGGAAGGCCTACATCGACAAGCAGGTGCTCACCGAGAACATCCTTTACGGCGAGGACTTCCGCGCCTTCCTGCAAAGGACGCAGGGCACCTTCGCCGACATCCTGAGGAAGTCGGGCGCCATCAAGTAGCAGGGTGACCATGCGCGCCGGCTTCCTCGCCGGCCTGCTCGCCGCCGCCTGCGGCTACGCCTGGATCGCGTTCGCGGAGCTGGCGTGGCTGTCCTCGGCCGGCCGGCTCGGGCCCGCCTTCTTTCCGCGCCTCATCGGCGTCGCGCTCGTCGCGCTCTGCGCCTGGAGCCTGTGGGACGAGTTGCGCCGCCGCGCGCCTGAGCCCGTCTCCGGGCACGGGCGGGCCACCGCGGCGCTCGCCGTCCTGTCGGCCCTGTTCGTCGCCGCGCTGGAGCCGCTCGGCGGCCTGCTCGCCATGCTCGCCTTCCTCGCGGCGACGCTCGCGCTGCTCAACCGCCGGCGCACGCTGCAAAACGTGCTGCTCGCGACGCTGCTGCCGGTTGCGATCTACCTGCTGTTCCGCGTCTGGCTGAATGCTGCCGTGCCGCGCGGGCCACTCGGCTTCTGATGGACGTGTTCGCCAACCTGTGGCTCGGCTTCACGGTCGCCGTGACGCCGCTCAATCTGGCCTACCTGTTCGCCGGCGTGATGATCGGCATGGTCGTCGGCATCATTCCCGGCTTCGGCCCCGCGGCCGCGCTCGCGGTGCTGCTGCCGATCACCTTCGGCATGGAGCCGGCGGGCGCGGTCATCATGCTCGCCGCCATCTACTACGGCTCGCAGTACGGCGGCACCATCACCTCGATCCTGCTCAACACGCCGGGCGAGTCCTCCTCGGTGGCGAGCACCTTCGACGGCTATCCGCTCGCGCAGCAGGGGCGCGCGGGCCCGGCGCTCGTCATGCAGGCCGTCGCCTCGTTCGTCGGCGGCACGCTCGGCGTGGTGCTGATCACGCTGCTCGCGCCGCCCTTTGCGCAGCTGGCGCGCAGCTTCGGCCCGCCGGAGTTCTTTCTGCTGGTGATGATGGGCCTCGCCACGCTGATCGTCATGATCGGCGGCAACTGGCGCCTGGGACTGATCTCGGCGCTCGTCGGCTTCGCGCTCGGCACGGTGGGCGTCGACCTGGAGACCGGCAACAGCCGCTACACCTTCGGCTCGGCAGAGCTGATCGGCGGCGTCGACTTCATCCCGGTGGCCATCGGCCTGTTCGGCCTGGGCGAGCTCTACTACGCGTTCTGGAGCGGCCTGCACGTCACGGGCAGCGGCGGCATCGTGCGACTCGAGAAGGGCGGGCGCTTCTGGCCGGAGTTGCGCGACTACGTCGAGACGCGCTGGTCGCTCGCGCGCGGCTCGCTGCTCGGCTTCGTGGTGGGCGTGCTGCCCGGCGCCGGCGCGACCGTGGCCTCGCTCATGTCCTACTCGATCGAGAAGTCGGTGTCGCGCACGCCGGAGAAATTCGGCAAGGGCGCGATGGCCGGCCTGGTCGGGCCGGAGGCGGCGAACAACGCCGCGTCTTCCGGCGCCATGGTGCCGCTGCTCACC
>DASTTC010000466.1:0-2043 GCA_035760345.1 Burkholderiales bacterium
GTGGCGCAGCGCGTAGCCCAGCGACAGGAAATCGAACGAGTGGCGCGCGAAGGGCAGCGCCTCGGCGCGGCCGCGCGCGAGCGCGAGGCCGCGCACCTGCGAATGCGCCACCATGCCGGCGCTCGGATCGACGCCCACCACGCTGCCCCGGTCGCCGACGATGCCCAACGCCTGCTTGGCGACCAGGCCCGTGCCCGCCGCCACGTCGAGCATGCGCATGCCGGGCGCAAGGCCGGCGCGCACCAGCGCCTGGCGCCGGTAACCGGTCCCGGTGCCGAAGGCGAGCACGCGGTCGACGCGGTCGTAGTCGCGCGCGCTCGCGTCGAACATGCGGCGCGTGAAGTCGCGCTTGCCGGCGGCGTCGGCGTAGTACGACGGCATCGCAGGCACGGGCGCATGCGCCGGAGGCGCGTCGCGGGGGTCGGTGTTGGGCACGGCGACGATGGTACATTCTTCGCGCCAACCCCGGAGGAAACCGACATGTCCGCAGCGAAATCCCCGCCCACCACCATCGCCGCCGTGAAGGACGTGGTGCCCAAACTCGCCGAACTCACCGAAAAAGTGCTGTTCGGCGACGACGTATGGGCGCGGCCGGGCCTGTCCAGGCGCGACCGCAGCTTCGCCACGGTGGGCGCATGAAGGCGGCGTTCATCGGACTGGGCATGATGGGCGCGCACATGGCGGAGAACCTCGCGCGCGCCGGACATGAGGTGATCGGCACCGACCTGCGCAAGGTGGAGCCCGCCGGCGTGCGCTGGGCGGCCAGCGCGGCCGAAGCCGCGGCCGAGGCCGAGGTGGTGTTCACCTCGCTTCCCGGCCCGAAGGAGGTCGAGGCGCTCGCGCCCCGGCTCGGCGACGCGATGCACAAAGGCGCCGCCTGGTTCGACCTCACCACCAACTCGCCCGCGTGCGTGCGCCGCGTGCACGCGCAGTTGCGCTCGCTCGGCGTCGAATTCCTCGATGCACCCGTGAGCGGCGGCAAGGCAGGCGCGCAGAGCGGGCGCCTCGCGATCTGGGTGGGCGGCGACGTGGCCGTCTACCAGCGCTTCGAGCCGGCGCTGCGCGCGATCGGCGACCAGCCGTTCTACGTCGGGCCGATCGGCGCCGGCTCGATCGCCAAGCTCGCGCACAACACGGCGAGCTTCACCGTGCAGACTGCGCTTGCCGAGATCTTCACGCTCGGCGTCAAGGCGGGCGTGGAGCCGCTCGCGCTGTTCCAGGCGCTGCGCCACGGCGCGACCGGCAGGAAGCGCACCTTCGACCGCCTGGCCGAGCAGTACCTGCCGGGCGCCTACGACCCGCCCACCTTCGCCGCGCGCCTCGCGCACAAGGACCTCGCGCTCGCGCTCGAGCTCGCGCGCGAGGTCGGCGTGCCGATGCAAGTCGCCGAGCGCGCCTACGCCGACTTCGACGAGGCGATGAAGCGCGGCTGGGGCGAGCGCGATTCGCGCACGCCCATGCTGCTGCAGAATGAGCGCGCGGGCGTGTCGCCGCACGTGCCGGCGGCGAAGCTGAAACAAGTGCTGGACAAGCCCTAGAACCGGTATCGCAGTTCGACGCCCGATTCGCGCGTTTTATTGGCGGGCTCGAGGCCGACCACGCCAAAGCCAATGGACTGGATGTCGGAGTCTTCGATGTCCCAGTATTGCGCCCAGATGCCGAAGGACCAGCGCCGTGCCTCGACCATCAACTGCGCGCGCGCGCCCCAGCCCTCGGCCTGCCGGTTGGTCACGTCACTGAAGCCGAGCCCGGTGTCGCCGAGGTAGCTGCGCTGCCTGCCGTTGGCGAAGGCGTCGTATTCCAGCTGCGGCACCATCACCCAGTCCGCGCCCAGCGGGATGCGCAGCGCGACGCCCGCGGGCAAGTAGTAGTAGCGGGAAATGCGGCGATAGCCGATCTGTCCGGTGCTGGTGATACCCCGCAGGTCGTTGTACAGATGGCGGTGGGCCAGCCCCACATAAGGCACCCAGACCATGCCGCCCGCGCGGTAATCGCGGCCGGCGATGGCGCGCAGCTCGAACAGGTAGTCCGGCACGCCGCTCA
>DASTTC010000467.1:0-2607 GCA_035760345.1 Burkholderiales bacterium
AGCGCCTTTTTGCATGGCGCCCAGGGACCCCATGCCGCGGTAGGCCTTGTAGGAACGGCCCTGGTAGAGCTCGAGTTCCCCGGGGGATTCGTCCGTGCCCGCGAACATGGAACCCAGCATCACCGCATGCGCGCCCGCGCCAAGCGCCTTGGCGACGTCGCCCGAATAGCGAACGCCGCCATCCGCGATCAGCGGCACGTCGGTCTTGGCCAATGCCTCGGCGACATCCTGAATCGCGGTAATTTGCGGTACGCCCACCCCGGCGACGACGCGTGTGGTGCAAATCGAACCCGGGCCGATGCCGACCTTGACGCCGTCCGCGCCGTGGTCCACCAGCGCCCGTGCGCCATCGGCAGTACCGACATTGCCGCCGACCACTTCGATCTGCGGGTAAGTCTTCTTGATCCACTGTACGCGATCCAGCACGCCCTGCGCGTGGCCGTGGGCCGTGTCCACCACCAGCACGTCGGCGCCCGCCTCCACCAGCGCGGCGACGCGATCCTCGGTGCCCTCGCCGACGCCGACCGCCGCGCCGACCCGTAACTTTCCCTGCGCATCCTTGCAGGCGACAGGGTGCTCGGTCTCTTTCATGATGTCCTTGACGGTCACCAGGCCCTTCAGGCGCCATTCCGCGTCCACCACCAGGACGCGCTCCAGGCGGTGCTTGTGCATCAGCTCCTTGGCCTGCTCGCGGCTCGCGCCTTCGCGCACCGTGATCAGGTCCTTCTGCGGCGTCATGATGTTCTTCAGCGGCTGGTCGAGCCGCGTCTCGAAGCGCAGGTCGCGGTTGGTGACGATGCCGACCACCTTGCCGGCCTTGACCACCGGGAACCCGGAGATCTTGTGTTGCTTTTGCAGCGCCATCAGGTCGCGCACGGTCATCTCCGGCGCGACGGTCATCGGATCGCGCAGCACGCCGGACTCGAAGCGCTTGACCTTGGCGACCTCGGCCGCCTGCAGCTCGGCCGGAAAATTCTTGTGGATGATGCCCAGGCCGCCTTCCTGCGCGAGCGCGATGGCCAGCCGTGCTTCGGTTACGGTGTCCATGGCGGCGGACACGAGCGGAATGTTCAGCTCGAGTTTTCGGGTGAAGCGGGTCTTCAGGGAAACTTCGCGCGGCAGGACGCGGGAGTGGGCGGGAAGGAGGAGCACATCGTCGAAGGTCAGCGCCTTCTGGATGACACGCATGATCAGCCTTTCACGCAAAGCGGCATTATACTCGCGTCCACCAGCGGCGCCCCCGCGCGTTGAGGTCAGATGAGGGACTCACCATGATGCGACTCCTGGTTCTTGGCTCGATGTTGTTCTACACCGCCGTCGCGTCTGCGCAGCTGTATCGCTGGGTGGACCGCGATGGCCGGGTTCACTATACGAACACGCCGCCGCCCGCCGGCGTGAAGTCGCGGACGCTCGCAGCGCCCGCCACCGCCCCGGTGTCTCCTGCGACGAACGGCGAAAGTGTGCCGGACGCCGCTGCCAAGGACGCTGCGAAAGGTCCTGTGACGCCCGCCGAACAGGAGCAGGCGTTCCGCAAGCGCCAGTTGGAAGCGCAGAAGTCGGCCGAGAAGGCACAGGCCGAGCGCAAGGAAAGCTCGGCGAAGTCGGCGAACTGCGAACGCGCTCGGGAGAATCTGCGCACGCTGGAAAGCGGCCAGCGGGTATCGCGCACGAATGCCCAAGGCGAGCGGGAGTACATCGACGACGCGGGACGCGCCCGCGAAACCGAGTCCGCCCGCCAGGCGGTCACCGATTGGTGCGGCTGAGCGGCCTCTGCGCGCGCCTGCGGCGCGCCTCCTTCGGATCGGCACCCAAGGGCCGGTAGATCTCCACGCGGTCGCCGTCCCTGAGCGGCGTGTCCAGCGTTACGCGGCGACCATGGATCCCCACTGCCAGCGTCTCGGGTCGGCCCGCCGCCGCGAGAGCCGCACGCACCGTGGCGCCCTCCTCCAGCTCCAATGCCACTCGGTCTGCGCGCCCCGGCAGGGCCCTGACGACTTCAACGCGTAACCGTGCCATGGATCGTGTCGGCGCGCCGTTTGAAGGCATCGACCATTGTGTCGGCGATCGCCCCGAAGACCGGGCCAAGCGCCCTGGAGGCGACGGTACCGGCGAATTCGTACTCCATGGCGAACTCGATGCGCGCGGCCTGCGGGCCGAGCGCGGCAAAGCGCCAATGCGCCGCGAAATGGCGGAACGGCCCTTCGCGCAATGCGAGCTCGATGGATTCGTGCGGCCGGTTGGTGTTCTCCGTCGTGAACTCGTAGCGCAGCCCCTTCAGGCCCACGGCCAGCGTTGCCACGGTGCGCTCGGGCACGCGCTCACGCACGCGCGCTTCCCGGCACCAGGGCAGGAACTCCGGATAGGCCTCGATATGCTCGACCAGCGCATACATCTCGGCCGCCGAATGCTCCACCAGGGCGGAGCGGGCGATGCGCTTCATGGGAGAATCGCGGCTCCATGCCAAGCGCGACCATGTCGATCGCCCACAACCGCAAGGCATTCCACGATTACTTCATCGAGGAGCGCTATGAAGCCGGCCTCGCGCTCGAGGGCTGGGAGGTCAAGGCGATTCGCGCCGGCCGCGCGCAGCTGGCGGATGCCTATGTC
>DASTTC010000468.1:0-2381 GCA_035760345.1 Burkholderiales bacterium
TCGCCGGAGAAGAACTCGCGGCGCGCGCGCCAGACTTCGGTGTTCTTCGTGATGTCGACCATGAAGATGGTCATCTTGACCAGGTCCCCGAGCTCGCCGCCCGCGGCTTCGCAGATGCGCTGGATGCGCGAAAAGATGTGCCGCGCCTGCTCGTACTCGTTCGCCCCCACCAGCGTCTTGCCGCCCTCGAAGGGGCGCGCCACCTGGCCGGAGATGAACAGCAGGTCGCCGGCGCGGATGCCGTTCGACCACAGCCCCGGCTCGGCTTCGGCGACGTTGGCAACGACGACCTTGGTTCTTGGCATGGCACCCTCCTTGGAAACCGCACTCACCGATCGTCCAGCTTCGCCAGCCGGACGAAGTCGTACTTCCCCGGCCCCTGCACGATCAGGAACTGGCACTCCTCCTTCGACACGTTCACCGCCGTGTGCGGGGTCTTCTGCTCCACGTTGTGCCGCTCGAGCGCTCGCATCACCGTCACCCGGTCGGGCTTCACCTCGCGGATCTCGAACGTGCCGCGCAGTGCGATGAACAAATCGTCGTTGTCCGGGTGCAGGTGCCACGGCACGCATTCGCCCGGCGCCAGCGTCAAATCGATGACGCGCAGTTGCGGCGTCTCGGCGAGCACCAGGGTCTGCCGGATGGTGTAGTCGCGTTCCCAGGGACGGGTGTTGGCAGTTTCCATGCGCGTCTCCTCAAGCAAGTGCACTACGGACCGATCTCCTGCACCACCCTCACTCCATCCCTCGCTCTCAGCACCTTCTTCCCCCACACCCGGTCGAACTCCGCGATCAGCGGCTTGATCGCCTCTGACCCCGGCACGGCGCGAGCCTTCTCCACGCTGTCGAACTCGTACACCGCGTAATGCAGCGAAGGATCGACCTCGCTCCACCCGCGCCAGGCCCCAACAGCCCCGAAGGCCTTCACGGCATCCCGCAGGTGCTCTTCCTGGTACCACTTATCGAAGGCGTCCTTCACGGAAGGATCCACCACCTGCGCACGCACGATGAAGACGGCGTTCATACGGGTCTCCCTGTCAGGACATCGACGCTATGTTAGGCGGCAACCCCCGGGTAATGCGCCTCCCCCAGGTCAGAGCTTGACATCGTGTGTCTATAACCACCATAATTCCATAGTTTTGGTGTCTATACACACACAATTATGCCAACCCGCTCCCGCTTCAAGAACCTCACCCTCGACCAGCTCGACGAGACGATGGTCGCCCTGCGCAAGAGCGCCGAGGTCCAGCGCCCGCCGAAAGGCTGGGCCCGCTCGATCCGGGAGGCGCTCGGCATGAGCCTGGCCCAGCTCGCGCGGCGCGTGGGCGTGTCGCGCGAGACCATCGCCACGCTGGAGCGCAGCGAAGCGCGCGGCACGATCACGCTGGCGAGCCTGGAAAAGCTTGCGCGCGGTCTCGGCTGCCGCGTGACCTATGCGCTGGTGCCCGAAGGCGGCTCGCTCGATGGCCTGCGCCGCGCGCGCGCGCAGGAAGTGGCGCGCAAGGACCTGGAGCAGGTCTCGCACAGCATGCGTCTGGAGGCGCAGGGCCTTGCGCCCGCGCGCGAGCGCCGGCAGCTCGAGCGCCAGGTGCAGGAGCTCCTCGCGCGCAGCCCCCGCAGGCTCTGGGAGTAGCGCGTGGCCGCGGGAGCGACGCCGCTCGACCCGGACGAGTCCGCGGGGCTGCTGCCGGGGCACATCGCCACCCGCGAGCAGCTCGACGAGTGGGAGGCGGAGAACATCCTCGACGGGCAGCGCTGGGCCGCGGGCGCGGCGAAGCGCCTCGACATTCTCGACGACGTCTTTCTGCGGGAGCTGCATCGGCGCATGTTCGGGCGCACTTGGAAATGGGCAGGCACCTACCGCTCCACCGAGAAGAACCTCGGCGTTGCGCCCGCGCGCATCGCCGAGGAAGTGCGGCTAATGCTTGAGAACACCAGGGCGCAGATTGCGGGCAAGGTCGCACCTATCGACGAGGTAGCGGCGCGCTTCCATCACCGGCTGGTGTGGATCCATCCCTTTCCAAACGGCAATGGCCGGCACGCTCGACTGTTGACCGACTTGCTGCTTGCCACAAACGGCGCCGAGCCCTTCACCTGGGGCCGCAGCGACCTGGAGCACGCCGGCGAAGCGCGCGAGCGTTACCTCGCCGCGCTGCGCGCCGCCGACGCGCGCGATTTCGCGCCACTGCTTGCGTTTGTGCGCGGCGGAGCAGGCTAGCGTTTCCCGACGCATAATCCGTCCAACGGGACAAGCGCGTGGAATTCAAGGACTACTACCAGACGCTGGGCGTGGCGCGCGAAGCGCCGGCGGACGAGGTCAAGAAGGCCTACCGCAAGCTCGCGCGCAAATACCATCCGGACGTCTCCAAGGAGCCGGACGCC
>DASTTC010000469.1:0-3305 GCA_035760345.1 Burkholderiales bacterium
TTCTCCTTCGTCATGCAGGGGCTCGCCAGCGGCCCGATCGTGCTTGCCGGCAACCCGGCGCAGAAGCAGCGCTACCTGCCACGGGCGGCGAGCGGCGAGGCGATCGCCGCGTTCGCCCTCTCCGAGCCCGACGCCGGCTCCGACGTGCAGGCGATGGCGAGCACCGCGAAGCGCAGCGGCACGCACTGGTCGCTGGAGGGCGTGAAGACCTGGATCTCCAATGGCGGCATCGCCGATTTCTACGTCACCTTCGCCAAGGCCGACGAGGGCATCAGCGCCTTCGTGGTGGACGCGAAGGAAGTGGATGCCTCGGAACGCATCGACATCATTGCGCCGCACCCCATGGCGACGGTGAAATTCAAGGGCGCCAAGGGCGAGCTGCTGGGCGAAGCGGGGCAGGGGTTCAAGCTGGCGATGCGCAACCTCGATGTGTTTCGCACCACGGTCGCCGCCGCCGCGCTCGGCTTCGCGCGCCGGGCGCTCGACGAGGCGCTCGCGCGCGCGAAGCACCGCAAGATGTTCGGCCAGCGCCTGGGCGACCTGCAGATGACGCAGGCGAAGCTCGCCGACATGGCGACCTCGATCGACGCCGGCGCATTGCTGACCTACCGCGCGGCCTGGCTGCGCGACGTGAAAAAGGCGCGTGTCACGCGCGAGGCGGCGATGGCGAAGCTGCAGGCCACCGAAGCCGCGCAAAGCGTGATCGACGACGCGGTGCAGATTCTCGGGGGCCTCGGGGTGATGCGCGGCCACCCGGTGGAGCGCCTGTACCGGGAAGTGCGCGCGTTGCGCATCTACGAAGGCGCAACCGAAGTGCAGAAAGTGATCATCGCGCGGGAGCTGCTGAAATGAAGGCGAAGACGGCGCACCTGGACTCGTTCGCGCTGGACAACCTGCCGCCGAGGAACCAGTGGCCCGAGTTCCTCCTCGAGCGCCCCGAGTTCCGCTATCCGCCCCGCATGAATTGCGCCACCGAGCTCCTCGACAAGATGGTGGGCCGCGGCTTCGGCCACCGCCCGGTGATCCGCGCGCCCGAGGGCGGCTGCACCTACACCGAACTCTACGCGCAGGCCAACCGCGTCGCCCACGTGCTGGTGCGCGACATGGGCCTCAAGCCCGGCAACCGCGTGCTGCTGCGCGGCCCCAACAACCCGATGATGGCGGCCTGCTGGTTCGCGGTGATGAAGGCGGGCGGCGTGTGCGTGGCGAGCATGCCGCTATTGCGCGCCAAGGAGCTCACCGAGATCGTGCAGAAGGCGCAGGTGAGCCACGCGCTCTGCGACCAGCGGCTCGCCGCCGAGCTCGAGGCGGCGCTGCCCGCCTGTCCGACGCTGAAGGCCGTCAAGTACTGGTACGACGATTCGCCCGGGTCGCTCGACGCGCTGTGCGCGCGCGCGCCGCAGGTGTTCGCGAACGTGGATACCGCCGCCGAGGACGTGGCGCTCATCGCCTTCACCTCGGGCACCACCGGCAAGCCCAAGGGCACGATGCACTTCCATCGCGACGTGATCGCCATGTGCGACGCCTTCCCGCGCTCCTGCCTCGGCGCGACGAAGGACGACGTGTTCTGCGGCACGCCGCCGCTCGCCTTCACCTTCGGCCTGGGCGGCCTGCTCGCCTTCCCGATGCGCGTCGGCGCCTCGACCGTGCTGGTGGAGAAGCTCTCGCCCGAGTCGCTGCTGGCGACGATCCAGCGCTACCAGGCCACGGTATGCTTCACCGCACCCACCATGTACCGCGCGATGGCGGGCCTCGCCAAGGGCCACGACCTGCGCTCGCTGAAGAAATGCGTCTCCGCGGGCGAGGCGCTGCCCGATCCCACGCGCCAGCTGTTCAAGCAGGCGACCGGCATCGAGATCATCGACGGCATCGGCTCCACCGAGATGATCCACATCTTCATCTCGCACACCGCCGGGCGCGCGCGCCGCGGCGCCACCGGCTACGCCCTCCCGGGCTATCGCGCCACCGTGCTGGACGACGAGGGCAACCTCTGCAAGCCGGGCGTGGTGGGGCGCCTGGCGGTGAAGGGCCCCACGGGCTGCCGCTACCTCGCGGACGAGCGGCAGAAGCACTACGTGCAAAACGGCTGGAACGTGACGGGCGACGCCTATTCGATGGACGCGGAGGGCTATTTCTTCTACCAGGCGCGCACCGACGACATGATCATCTCGGCGGGCTACAACATCGCCGGCCCGGAGGTGGAAGCGGCGCTGCTCGCGCATCCGGCGGTCGCCGAGTGCGGCGTGGTGGGCGCGCCCGATGCCGAGCGCGGCACCATCGTCAAGGCTTTCGTCGTGCTCAAACCCGGCAGCGACGCAGGCGAGGCCATGGCGAAGCAGCTGCAGGAGCACGTGAAGAACGCCATCGCGCCCTACAAGTATCCGCGCGCCGTCGAGTTCGTGGACGCGCTGCCGCGCACCGAAACCGGCAAGCTGCAGCGCTTCAAATTGAGGACCCCACCATGATGCAGATCCTGCAACCGCCCGCCTGGGCGAAACCCAGGGGCTTTGCCAACGGCATCGCGGTGAAGGGCGGCACCACCGTCTACATCGCGGGCCAGGTGGGCTTCACCGGCCAGGGGGAGTGGCGGGAGAAGGACTTCGCCGGCCAGTTCCGCCAGGCGATGCAGAACATCCTCGAAGTGCTGGCGCAGGCGGGCGGCAAGCCCGAGCACCTCGTGCGCCTGACCTGGTACGTGCTGGACAAGGCCGAGTACCTCGCGTCGCTGAAGGACGTCGGCGCCGCTTATCGCGAACTCATGGGCAAGCACTATCCGGTGATGGCGGTGGTGCAGGTGAGCGCTCTGGTGGAGGATGCGGCGCGCCTCGAGATCGAGGCGACCGCCGTGATCCCGGGAGATTGACATGAAAGTCACCGTCATCGGAGGAGGCCCCGGCGGGCTGTACTTCGCGCTGCTGGCGAAGAAGGCCTGGCCGCGCTGGGACATCACCTGCTACGAGCGCAATCGCCCGGACGACACGTTCGGTTTCGGCGTGGTGTTTTCCGACCAGACGCTCGACACTTTCAAGGCCTACGACGCCGTGACCTACGAGCGCATCCGGCGGCGCTTCGCCTACTGGGGCGACGTGGACGTGGTGTACAAGGGCCGCACGCTGCGCTCGGGCGGCAACGGCTTTTGCGGCTGCTCGAGGAACGCGCTGCTTGCCATCCTGCAGGACCGCTGCCGCGAGCTCGGCGTCGCCATCCGCTTCCAGACCGAGGTCGAGGGGCTCGAAGCGTTCGCCGACTCGGACCTGGTGGTGGTCGCCGACGGCATCAATTCGAAGATCCGCGAGCAGCACAAG
>DASTTC010000470.1:0-3064 GCA_035760345.1 Burkholderiales bacterium
TTCTGGAAGAACTCGTTGCACAGGTCGATGCCGCCGCCGTGGTGCATCCAGCCGAGCGCATCGATCATGTCCATGCCGAAGGTGCCGCCGGGGCCGCCGGTGCACAGGATCGCGGTCTTGTTCTTGTCGACCCAGTAGCCCGACCAGGCGTGCGCGCCGTCGAGCACTTTCTTGTGCGTCGCGTCGAGCACCTCGAAGGCCGGAACGACCTGGCCCGCGGGCATCGCATCGATCTTCAGGCTGCCACCCGAGGTCTTGTGGATGCGATCGACGAAATAGGTGAAATTCTCGTAAAGCGTCAGGCTGGCGGGCCAGGTGGCCTGCATCTTCAACGTCGTACTGCCGGCGGCGGCTCGCGTTGACGTCGAAGCTGGTGCTTGCGACTGGGGCGCCTGAGCAGGGGGCGTCGGGGCCGACGGCTTCTCCTCGCTACAGCCAGAAAGCCCGATCGCAGCCACGCATGCCAGCGGGAGCGCGAATCGCAGCGAATGCTTCATTTGCCTTCGTCCCGTTTTCATGGTTTGTTGCGCAAGTCGAAGAGCAGCCTACACGTTTCGTTAATATCTGGCCAACCAACTCGGCGCGCGGATCCGCGCTCAATCGAGCCGCGCAACGATCCCCTTGAGCGCCGGCGACGGCGCGGCGTAGCGCTCCATCACTAGCGGGTCGTGCCCGGGAATCACGTGCGCCTCCGAATCGGCGAGCGCATGCGCCTTGCGCCAGCCCTCGACCATGTCGCCCACGTTGTAGACGATCGGGTAGGGCCGGCCCTGCTCCATGTTGGCGTAGTAGTGGCTCGCATCCGAGGCGAGCACCACCCAGCCGCGGCGCGTCGCCACGCGCACGATCTGCAGTCCCATGGTATGCCCGCCCACGTGGTGCAGCGTCACGCCCGGGGCGATCTCGCCCTCGCCGTCGTGGAATCGGACACGTCCCGCGTAAACCCGCCGCACCATGCCGACAACGTCCTCGACTTCGTATGGGTGCCGCAGCGTCTCGACGCCCATGCATCGGCCCGTGGCGTACTGCATCTCAAGATCCTGCAGGTGGAAGGTGGCCTGCGGGAAAAGGTCGAAGTTCCCGACGTGGTCGTAGTGCAGGTGCGTGATGGCGACGTCCTTCACCGCAGCCGCGTCGACCCCCAGCAGGCGCAAGCCCTCATCCACGGGCAGCGTGATGCGGCGGCCGCGCTTCGCGGCCATTGCCCTGTTGAACCCGGTGTCGACGACGATCTCGCGCCCCTCGCCGCGGACCAGCCAGACGAAATAGTCCATTGGCATCGGACCGTCGTGCGGGTCGCCGCCGATGAAGTTCTCCTTTGCAGTACGCGCGTGGTGCGCGTACTTGATGGCGTAGACCTCGTAGGCGCTCATGCGACCTTGATCCTCGCGAATCTGCGTTTACCCACCTGGGCGACGACGGTCTCCCCGGGGACGAGCTTGCGGGCCTTGTCCGAGAGGCGCTCGCCGTTCAGGCGCACGCCGCCTTGCTCGATGTTGCGTGCCGCCTCCGACACGCTGGGCGCCAGGCCCGCCTGCTTGAGCGCCTGCGTCACCGCGAGGCCGCCGGGCGGCGCCCGCAGCGACACCTCCGGCATGTCTTGCGGCGCCTGCCCGTGCCGGAAGCGCTGCGCGAATTCCTCCTCGGCGCGTTCGGCCGCTGCCCGCGAGTGAAAGCGCGTGGCGATCTCCTTGGCGAAGCGGGCCTTGACGTCGCGCGGATTGCCCCCCGCCTCGACCTCGTCACGCCATTTGCGCACCGTCGCCGCAGGCTCGAACGAAAGCAATTCGATGTAGCGCCACATCAGCGCATCCGAAACGGACATCAGCTTGCCGAAGATCTCTGCCGCCGGCTCCGCGATGCCGACGTAGTTGCCGAGGGACTTCGACATCTTGTTGACCCCGTCCAGGCCCTCGAGCAGCGGCGTGGTCAGGATGCATTGCGGCTCCTGGCCGAAATCCTTCTGCAATTCGCGGCCCACCAGCAGGTTGAACTTCTGGTCGGTGCCGCCGAGCTCGACGTCGGCTTTCATCGCCACGGAATCGTAGCCCTGCATCAGCGGATAGAGCAGCTCGTGCACCGCGATCGGCTGCCCGGCACGATAGCGCTTGGCGAAGTCGTCGCGCTCCAGGATGCGCGCCACCGTGTACCGGGCGGCGAGCCGGATCATGCCCTCGGCGCCCAGCTTGTCCGACCATTGCGAGTTGAACAGGATCTGCGTCCGATCCGCGTCGAGGATCTTGAACGCCTGCTCGCGGTAGGTTTTCGCGTTCTCCAGGATCTGCTCTCGCGACAGGGGCGGACGCGTCTGGTTCTTGCCGCTGGGGTCGCCGATCATGCCGGTGAAGTCCCCGATCAGGAACTGCACCTGGTGGCCGAGCTGCTGGAAGTGGCGCAGCTTGTTGATCACCACCGTATGGCCCAGATGCAGGTCGGGCGCCGTGGGGTCGAGGCCCAGCTTGATGCGCAGGGGCTTGCCGCGTGCAAGCTTGCGCACCAGCTCTTCTTCGACGATCAGCTCATCGGCCCCGCGCTTGATGAGCTCGAGGGCCTGCGCCACCGCGACGGTCTTGGTTTGCCGCATCCGGGATGTTTGCTAGACTGTCGCAGGCATATGAAAAAAAAGGAATTCTAGCCGATCCATGGTTGAACTCGCGACGCTCAAGCGCATTGCCCTGCTCGCCGCACTTGCCTCCTCCGGCGCGGTGGTGGCGTTCGCCGCGATGGCGCCTTCGCCCGAGGCCGAGGCGACGCTGCTGCAGCAATCGGTGATCGAACCGGTTGCGCTGCGCACCGAGGCTGGCGTGCTGCCGACGCCGGCCACCTACCTGCGCGAGGAACGCTATCTGCGCGGTGACACGCTGCACGGCCTGCTCAAGCGCCTCGGCGTCGCGGAGCCTGAAGCGCGCCGGCTGGTGCGCGCGCCCTCGATGCGCTTCCTGCGCAGCGGGGAAACGGTCTCGGCCGAGGTAGGCGCGAACGGAGCGCTCGTGCGCTTGAGCTTCCTGTCCGCGCGCGAGCTGCAGATGGTGCTCGAGCGCGACGGCGAAGCGTTCCACGCCCG
>DASTTC010000471.1:0-4639 GCA_035760345.1 Burkholderiales bacterium
AACGCGGCGAGCCAGGCCAGCGCCGCGGCGACCAGATCGTGCGCGAAGGCGAGCGAGGCCCGCACGATGAAGCTGCGGTCCGCCTTCATGCTCGACGTGCCCAACGCAAGTCGACCCACACCGCGACACCCGCAAGCGCCATGACAGCAATGGCGAGCGTGATTCCCTGAATCGCAGCGGGTTGCCGATAGACCAGGAGGGCCAGCAGGGCGCAGCCGGCCATCGCCGCGTATTCGATGGTCGCCATGCCGCGGTGGCCCAAACCCATGCGCACCAGTCGCTGGTAGTAGTGATCGCGGTGCGCCTGCCAGACGCGCTCGCGGCGCACGAGACGCTTGAGCAACGTCAGCGTCGCATCGCACATGAAGGGCGCGAACACGAGGAGCGGAAACCATAGCGGCCAGGCGCCGATGCGCCAGCCCTGCAGCCCGAGCGCACCGGCGAGTAGTCCCAGGGGCACCGATCCCACGTCGCCCATGAACAGGCGCGCCGGATGCCAGTTGAAGACGAGGAACGCCGCACACGCCGCGGCAATGGACGCGCACAGCGTTGCAAGCGTCGCTGCGCCGACAAGGTGGGCGGCGATCGCATAGGCGCCGAAGCCGAACACCGCCATGCCGCCCGCCAGGCCATCGGCGCCGTCCATGAAGTTGTATAGGTTCGCCGTCCAGGCGAGGGCGAGCGCGAGCACGATGAAGGCGAGCGGCGCGTCGACTTCCAGATCGAGGGCCAGCACCGCCGCGGCGGCGGCGAGATGCAGTGCGAGGCGCGTCAGCGTGGGCAATCCCACGATGTCGTCGACGAAGGACACCGCGGCGAGCGCGGCGGCGGCCGTCAGGATCGTCGGCAGGCCCGGCCAGGAGAGCGCGCAGGCCGCGGCGACGCCCAGCGCGATGGCGATGCCGCCCGTGCGCGGCACCGGCCGCTCGTGCAGCGAGCGCTCGTTCGGCGTATCGAGCGCGATGCGCCGGCCCACGGGCGTGAGCAGCAGCCGCGCGGCGACGAGCGCGACGAAAAACGCGGCGAGCGGCGCCAGCCCGGGCATGGCGCGCATTCTAGCCGCCTTGCGCGCGGTACCACTGCGCGGTGGCCTGCAGGCCCTGCTCGAAGCTGAACGGCGCTCGCCAGCCGAGCTCGTCGCGGATCGCGCGGTCGTCGACTTCCAGCGATTCGGTCAGGCGCGCGAAACCGGGCGCGAGCCGCAGCAACACGGACGGAAACGGCCACAGGCGCGCGGGCCGGCCGAGTGCCCGGCCGAGGGCGCGACAGAGTTCCGGCGTGGACACGGGGGCGCCGTCGCTCACGGCATAGGTCCTGCCGACCCGGTTGCCCTCGAGGCAACGCAGGATCGCGTCGACCAGATTGCCCACATAGACCAGGCTGCGGCGATTGCGGATGCTGGCGAGCGGCAGCGGCCAGCCGCGATCGACGGCGCGCATCAGCGCGAGGAAGTTCGCTTTCACGCGCGGCCCGTAGACCAGCGGCGGGCGCAGAATCGCCGGCTCCAGGCCCGCCAGCTGCAGCAGGGCCTGCTCGGCGATGGATTTCGCCCGGCCGTAGGGGTCGTCAGGTTTGTCCGCCTTGATCGAGCTGAGGTAGACGAAGCGCCGCGCGCCCGCGGCAAGCGTGGCCTTTGCCTGCGCGATCGTGCCTTCGACATTCACGCGATGCAGCTCGGCGGGCGGGGCGGACGTGTGCGCGATGTTCGCCAGGTGCACCACGGCGTCGCAACCCTCGAGCGCGGGCCGCACGTCATGGCCCGCTGCCGCGAGCGCGGGGCACAGGTGGCTGCCGATGAAGCCGGAGGCGCCGGTGACGTGGACGCGCATGGGCGCCGATACTAATCGCCTCCGCGGCCCCCCGCTATAATCGATGCCCCTTCGCCGCAGCCGGATCCGCATTGCACATGACGCACTCCGTCCATCCCGTGATCCTCGCGGGCGGCTACGGCACCCGGCTCTGGCCGATGTCGCGCCAGCTCCTGCCCAAGCAGTTCCTGCCGATGGTGTCCGAGCGCAGCATGCTGCAGGACGCCGTGCTGCGCGCGCGCGAGGTCGCCGGCGCGCAGCCCGCGCTGGTGATCGTCAACGAGGAGCACCGATTCCTCGCGGCCGAGCAATTGCGTGCCCTGGGCGCTGGCGAGCGCGCGCTGCTGCTCGAGCCGGCGGGGCGCGGCACCGCGCCCGCCGCCGCCCTCGCCGCCCTCGCCGCTCTCGAGCGCGACCCGCGCGCGATCATCGCCGTCTACCCGGCGGACCATCGCGTGACGGACCTCGCGGCGTTCGCGCGCTCCATGGCGGCGGCGATCGACCTCGCGCGCGAGGGCCAGCTCGTCGCCTTCGGCATCCCGCCCCTCGGGCCGGCCACGGGGTACGGCTACATCGTGCGCGGCGCGCCGGCCGGCGCCGGTTTTCGCGTCGCACGTTTTGTCGAGAAGCCCGACGCGGCGCGCGCCGCGCAGCTGATCGCGGGCGGCGACGCGTACTGGAACAGCGGCATGTTCGTGTTCGGCGCCGCCGACTACCTCGCGGAGCTCGAAGCCTTCCGTCCCGACATCGCGGCGGCGGCGCGCGATGCCTGGCGCGGCCGGGAGAGCGACCGCGACTTCCTGCGCCCCGCGCGCGAAGCCTTCCTCGCCTGCCCGCAGGATTCGATCGACTACGCGGTGATGGAGCGCACCGCGCGCGCGGCGGTGGTGCCGGCGCAGTTCGACTGGAGCGACCTCGGCTCCTGGGACACGCTCTGGGAGGTCGGCGCGAAGGACGCGCGCGGCAACGTGGCGAGCGGCGACGTGCAGCTCCTCGACGCCGACAACTGCTACGTGCGCGCCGAGAGCCGTATGGTGGCGGCGCTGGGGATTGCGGACGCCGTTATAGTCGAGACCAGCGACGCCGTGCTGGTGGCCTCGAAGGAGCACGCCCAGCACGTCAAACAGGTGGTGGCCCGCCTCGCCGCTGCCAAGCGCACTGAGCACCTGAACCACGACCGCGTGTACCGGCCCTGGGGCTACTACGAGAGCGTGGACTCGGGCGAGGGCTACCAGGTGAAGCGCATCGTGGTGAATCCGGGCCAGGCGCTGTCGCTGCAGCGCCACCGCCGCCGCGCCGAGCACTGGGTGGTAGTGTCAGGCAGCGCGCGCGTGACGCGCGACGAGGAAGTACTCGCGCTTTCGGCGAACCAGTCGGTCTACATCCCGCTCGGGGCAAAGCACCGGCTGGAGAACCCGAGCGAGCAGCCGCTGCAGTTGATCGAGGTGCAGTCGGGGGACTACCTGGGCGAGGACGATATCGAGCGGTTCGAGGACCGCTACGACCGCAAGTGAGTCCATGAGCGCGGACGCCATCGCGCTGTCGGTGGTCAGCCACGCGCAGAACTGGCTCGTCAACCAGCTGCTGGTCGACCTCGCGCAATTCCACCCGGTGGGCCTGTCGATCGTCGTCACGCAGAACGTTCCGGATCCGGACCGGCTGGCGGCGCGGCACGTCGCCGAGGTCGTCGTCAACGAGCGGCCGCGGGGCTTCGGCGCGAACCATAACGCCGCCTTTCGGCGCTGCGATGCGCCGTACTTCTGCGTGGTGAATCCGGACATCCGGCTGAACATGGATCCGTTCCCCGCCCTCGTGCAGGCGCTGCAGTCCGTGCGCGGCGCGGTGGCCGGCCCGCGGGTCTGCGATCCCGACGGGCGCACGCAAGACAGCGCGCGGCGCTTCCCCACCGCGGCCCGCCTGATGGGGAAGCTCTTCTCCGGCGCCGCGGGGCCGGACTACCCCGTGGACCGGGGCTCGCTCGAGGTGGACTGGGTCGCGGGCATGTTCATGCTGTTCCGCAGCGACGCGTACCGCGAGGTGGGGGGATTCGACGAGCGTTTCTTCCTTTATTACGAGGACGTGGACATCTGCCGGCGCCTGCTGGCGCGCGGCTACTGCAGCGTGTTCCAGCCGGAAGCGTCGGTCATCCACGACGCGCGCCGCGCAAGCCGGCGCGACCTGCGCCTCATGGGCATCCATGCGGCGAGCGCGGCGCGCTACCTGACGCGCTGGTACCGCTAGCGCGATGGACGCCGCACCGGTCAGCGCGGTGATTCCCTGCTACCGCTGCGCCGCCACCATCGGGCGCGCGGTGAGTTCGGTCGCCGCGCAGACGCGGCGGCCGGCCGAGGTCATCCTGGTGGACGACGGCAGCGGGGATGGGACGTTGGAACGGCTGCACGCGCTCGCCGCTTCCTACGCCCCAGAGTGGATCCGGGTCGCGGCGCTGCCTGAGAACCGCGGGGCGGCGGACGCAAGGAACGCGGGCTGGGCCGCCGCGACGCAGGACTACCTCGCGTTCCTCGACGCGGACGACGCCTGGCATCCGCGCAAGGTCGAGCTGCAGTACGCCTACATGAAGGAGCATCCCGAGGTGGCGCTGTGTGCGCACCGGCACGAGGTCCTGGCTGCGCCGGAGGTGCCGGACCGGCCGGTCGGCGCTTTCTCGGCCGAGCGCGTGTCTAAGACCGCGCTCCTTCTGTCCAACAACTTCTTCGCCCCGACGGTGATGATGCTGAAACGCGAGCTGCCGCAGCGCTTTCTGTCGGGCCGGCGCCACGTGGACGATCACCTGCTGTGGCTGCAGATCGTGTGTGGGGGCCACCCGTTCG
>DASTTC010000472.1:0-8324 GCA_035760345.1 Burkholderiales bacterium
CTGGGACGGGTTCGCCGCGCGGCGCGCGCAGAGCGCGAAGCAGGGCAGGCTGCGCGGCCGCGGCATTTCCACCTACATCGAAGCCACGGCCCCGGGCGGTTTCGCGCCCTACGACCAGGTGGTGATCAACTGGGAAAAAGATGGCACGGTGACACTGCACACCGCGTCGCATAACCACGGCCAGGGGCACGAGACCGCGTTCGCGCAGATCGTCGCGGGTGTGCTCGGCATCCCGATGACCAAGATCCGGCTGCGCACGTCCGAGGCGGACACCAACCTGGTGGCGAACCCCACCGGCGGCTCGCGTACGCTCCATGGCATTGGCAGCGCGATGCTGCTCGCCGCGCGCGAGATCGTGCACAACGGCCTCGACCTTGCCGCCGAGGAACTGGAATCCGCGAAGACCGACCTCGAGTTCGCCGAGGGCGAGTACCGCATCAAGGGCACCGACCGGAAAATCGCCATCACCGCGATCGCCCTGAAGCATCCGGGCAAGCTGGACCTCGATTTCAAGGAGCGGCCCAAGGTGCCCGGCACCTTTCCCAATGGCTGCCACATCGCCGAGGTGGAGATCGAGCCGCAGACCGGGGAAGTGGAGATCGTGTCCTACCTCGCCTGCGACGACGCGGGCAACCTCATCAACCAGCAGCTGGTGCACGGCCAGATGCACGGCGGCATCACGCAGGGCGCCGGGCACATCTTCCAGGAGCAGGCGATCTACGACGGATCCGGCCAGCTCCTCACGGGAAGCTTCATGGACTACGCGATGCCGCGCCCGGGGCTGGTAGGAGGCTTGCGCGTCACCGAGCACCCGGTGCCCACCGCGACCAACCCGCTCGGCGCCAAGGGCGTGGGCGAAGCCGGCGTCACGGGTTCCATGCCGTGCCTGATGAACGCCGTCATCGACGCGTTACGCCAGGCCGGCGTCACCCACTTCGACATGCCCGCCAGCCCGCAGCGAGTCTGGCAGGCGATCCGCGAGGCCAAGGCCGGAAAGCCGGCGGCGCTGGCGGTAAAACAGTAAATGGGGACAGTCCCTAATTAATTCGCCGTTCGCGCCCGCGCCAGTAGGGCTCGCGCAGCACGCGCTTCAGGATCTTGCCGGTGGGGTTGCGCGGGATCGCCTCCAGGAAGTCGACCGACTTCGGGCACTTGTAATGCGCGATGTGCCGGCGCGTGAACTCGATGATCTCCGCCGCGCTCGCCGTGGCACCGGGCTTGAGCACCACGCAGGCCTTCACCGCCTCGCCCCAGCGCTCGTCGGGAACGCCGATCACCGCGCCGTCGGCGAGCGCCGGGTGCTGCATGAGCGCGTTCTCCACCTCCGCCGGATAGATGTTCTCGCCGCCGGAGATGATCATGTCCTTCATGCGGTCGTGCAGGAAGAGATATCCGTCCTGCAGGTACCCCGCGTCGCCCGAGCGGAACCAGCCCTCGACGAACGCAGCGCGCGTCGCCTTGTCGTTGCCCCAATAGCCTTTCATGTTCTGCGCGCTGCGGATCCAGACTTCGCCCACCTGGCCCTCGCTACAGTCCTCGTCGCTTCCCGGCTTGACGACGCGCAACTCGACGCCCTCGATGGGCTTGCCCGCCGAGCGCAGGAGGTGCCGCTTTGGCCCGTCGGGATCGTGATCGGCCGGCGGCAGCATCGTGATCGCGCCCGTGGTCTCGGTGAGGCCGTAGACCTGCATGAAGTCGCACTTGAACGTGCGCAATGCGTCCACCAGCACCTTCTCCGATATCGGCGAGGCGCCGTAGGAGATGCCCCTCAGCGACGCATAGTCCGCCTTGTCCGCGCCGGGCGCGGCGAGCATGAACTGGATCATCGCCGGCACGAGGAACGCGTGCGTGATGCGGTGCTCGGCGATCGCGGTGACCGCGAGAGCCGGGTCGAAATCCGGATACAGCACGCTCATGCCGCCGCGTGTCGCCGTCAGCAGCCCTACGCCCACGCCTGCGATGTGATACGTGGGCAGCACGTTCAGCATCACGTCCGGCGCGCCGCGGTAGCCAATGGCGTCGGGCACCGCGGTCATCATGCCCTGCGCTAGGTTGCGATGCGTCAGCTCCACGCCCTTGGGCAGGCCCGTGGTGCCCGACGAGTACAGCTGCAGCGCGGTATCGTCAGGCGCGGGGGAGACCGAGCCTGCCAGCGGCGCAAAGCCGGCCGTCCACGCCTCGAAATCCTCCGTGACCAGCGCGGGCGCCGCGTGGTCGGCGAACGCCTTGTCCGCCATCATGAAGCGCGCGCGCCCGTCCTTCACGATGTAGTCGATCTCGGGCGGCGCGAGGCGCCAGTTGACCGGCATGCACACTGCGCCGAGCCGGCAGGCGCCGAGCACCAGCGCCACGCATTCGGCCGTGTGCTTGGTGAGGCAGGCGACGCGATCGCCGTGGCCGATGCCTCGCGCCGCAAGGCCCGAGGCGACGCGGCCCGAGGCGTCCCAGAGCTCGGCGTAGGTCCACGAACGCCGTGGCGTCCAGTACACCTTCTCGGCCCCGCGCTCGGCGGCGTGGCGGCCGATGGCCTCGAGGATTGTCATCAAGCGGTCTTCCTCCTCGGAGCAAAGTACACTAACCGCACGGAGGCGGCATGGCCAGGCTCAGCGTCAACGGCACCGGGCAGGACGTTCCCCTCGAGGAAGACACGCCGCTCCTCTGGGCGCTGCGCGACGCGCTCGGCCTGACCGGCACCAAGTTCGGCTGCGGCATCGCCGCTTGCGGCGCGTGCACCGTGCTGGTGGACGGACAGACCACGCGTTCCTGCGTCACGCCGCTCTCGGCCGTCGCCGGCAAGGCCATCCACACGATCGAAGGCGCGGCCGCGCGCAAGCCCTTCGCCGCGGTGCGCGCGGCCTGGATCGCCGAGCAGGTGGCGCAATGCGGCTACTGCCAGCCCGGCATGGTGATGGCGGCGATCGCGCTGCTGGAATCCAATCCCGCGCCCACCGACGCCGACATCGACGCTGCGATCACCAACGTCTGCCGCTGCGGCACCTATCCTAGAATCCGCACTGCCATCCACCTCGCCGCGGCCGCCCTGGCGAAGGAGGCGCGATGAAAAGCCGGCTGCGCCGGCGCCTGCTCATCGCGGCCGGGCTCGTGGGCGGCGCGTTCGTGGTCGGCGGGTACCTGTTCTACCGCGGGCGCGACCGGTTGCGCCTGCCCGAAGGCGTGGGCGCGCCCAAGGGCGAGGCGTGGCTCACCGGCTGGCTGCGCATCGGCGCGGACGGAGCCGTGACGGTGATAGTGCCGCGCCAGGAGATGGGGCAGGGCATCAGCACCGCGCTGCCGATGCTGGTGGCCGAGGAGCTCGACTGCGATCCGGCGAGCCTCGCCTTCGAGCAGGCGCCGGTGGATTCCCTCTACGCCAACGCCACGATGATCGCCGACGGCGTGCCGTTCCGCCCGGACGACCACGGCTGGCTGGCGCGCCTCGCGCGCCATTCGCAGTACAAGTTCGGCGAGCTCCTCGGCGTGCAGGCGACCGGCGGCTCTACGGGCGTGCGCGACGGCTGGGAGGTGATGCGGCGGGCGGGGGCCGCGGCGCGCGCCATGCTGGTCGCGGCGGCCGCCGAGCGCTGGGGCATGGCGAGCGCCGAGTGCAGCACCGAGCGCGGCACGGTGCATGCCCCGGGCCGCAGCCTCGGCTACGGCGAGCTGGTCGCGCAGGCGGCGCGCCAGCCGATCCCCGCGAACCCCGAGCTGAAGGACCCGGCGCGCTACCGGGTGATCGGTACGTCGCTCGCGCGCCTCGACGTGCCGGCGAAGACCGAGGGCAAGGCGCAATTCGGCTGCGACGTGCGCCTGCCCGGCATGCGCTTCGCGGCGATCGCACAGTGCCCAGTGTTCGGCGGGTCGCTCAAGCACGCCGATGCGTCCAAGGCCAGGGCCCTGCCGGGCGTGCAGGCGGTGATCGAGCTCGAGGCGACCTCGACTTCGGCGGCCGCGGTGGCGGTGGTGGCCGACGGCTGGTGGCGCGCGAAGCGCGCGCTAGACGCGATCGGCATCGAGTGGTACGCCGGAGCGCACGGCGAGCTCGACACGGCCGCGCTGCGCGAGGCCTTCACGCAGCTCCTGGAGCGGGGCGATGCCCGCACCTACGAAACGCTCGGCGACGCACCGCGCGAGCTCGCCGCGGCGAAGCAGTTGATCGAGGCGCGCTACGAGGTGCCCTACCTCGCGCATGCCACCATGGAGCCGATCAACTGCACCGCGCTCGTGAAGGACGGCCGCTGCGATGTGTGGGTCGGCAGCCAGGCGCCCACGCTCGTCCAATGGCTCGCGGCGGGCCCCGCGGGCGTCGGCGAGGTCCGCGTGCATACGCCGTTCCTCGGCGGCGGCTTCGGCCGGCGCGCGGAAATGGACGTCGTGGTGCAGGCGGCCGCCATCGCCAGGCGCGTGCCGGGGACGCCCGTGCAGCTCCTCTGGTCGCGCGAGGAGGACATGCAGCACGATGTCTACCGGCCGATGGCGCTCGCGCGACTGCGCTGCGCGCTGGACGCCGAGGCCCGCATCCGCGCCTGGCACCACCGCGCCGTGAGCCAGTCCTGCACCGGGGAGCTGACCGCGCGCCTGCAGCCTGCGGCGGCGTCCGACCTGATGAAGGACAAGACCACGGCCGAAGGGGCGTTCGACCTCGCCTACGCCATGCCCCACCGCCTCGTCGAACACGTGCTCGCGCACCAGCCGGTCCCGGTCGGCTTCTGGCGCAGCGTCGGGCACAGCTACAACGCGTTCTTCGTCGAGTGCTTCCTCGACGAGGTGGCGCACGCGGCCAGGCGCGACCCGGTGGAGTTCCGGCGCGCCATGCTCGCCGGCGCGCCGCGGCACCTGCGCGTGCTGGAGACGGCGGCGAAGGCGGCGGGCTGGGGCGAGCCGCTGCCGCCGCGCACCGGGCGCGGCATCGCGCTCGCCGAATCGTTCCACTCGATCGTCGCGCAGGCGGCCGAGGTGCAGGTCGCCGCCGACGGTGGCCTGCGCGTGATGCGCGTGGTGTGCGCCATCGACTGCGGCCGGGCGGTCAATCCGGGCATCGTCACGCGCCAGATGGAAAGCGGCATCGTCTACGGCCTCACCGCGGCGCTGCACGGCGAGATCACGCTCAAAGGCGGCCGCGTGGAGCAGTCGAACTTCCACGACTACGAGATGGTGCGCATGGCCGATTGCCCGAAGATCGAGACGCACATCGTGCAAAGCGGCTGGGAGCACCTGGGCGGCGTCGGCGAGCCGGGCACGCCGCCCATCGCGCCGGCGGTGGCGAACGCCGTCTTCGCCGCCACCGGTCAGCGGCTGCGCAGGCTCCCGCTCAGGCTCGCCTAGCGACCACGCGGTCGACCATCTCCCCGGCCGCACCGAGGTAGTTCGCCGGGTCGGTGAGCTTGTCCAGCGCCTGGCGATCGAGGTGCTGCGTGACTTCGGGCACCTGCGCCAGCGCATCGGCGAGGCTGCCGCCTTTCTCCGCCACCGCGCGGCAGGCATCGTAGACGATGTCGTGCGCCTCGTTCCTGCCCAGGTGCGGCGCGAGGCCCATCATCACGGCTTCTGCGACGATGAGGCCGTGCGTCATGTCGAGGTTCTTCCTCATGCGCGCTTCATCCACGACAAGGCCCGCGAGCATGAACTTCGCCTGGTGCAGCGCGCCGCCCGTGAGGATGAACGCTTCGGGCAGCGCGATCCACTCTGCGTGCCAAGGGCCCGTGGCGCGCTCATAGTCCTGCACCATGGCGTCGAGCATCAGGCCCGCGTGCTGGCGCACGGCCTTCGCCGCGGCGAGGATCAATTCCGACGATATGGGATTGCGCTTCTGCGGCATGGTGCTGCTGCCGCCGCGCCCGTGCACGAACGGCTCGCTCACCTCCGCCACTTCGGTCGAGGCGAGCAGGATCACGTCGAAGGCGATCTTGCCGAGCGACCCGGTGACCAGGCCAAGGAAATTCACCGCTTCCGCGAGGCCGTCGCGCGCCGCATGCCAGGTGGCCGCGGGCTGCGCGAGCTTGAGCTCCTCGCACAGCGCCTTTTGCACGCCCATGCCGTGTTTGCCGAGCGAGGCGAGGGTGCCGGCGGCGCCGGCGAACTGGCCGACGAGCACTCGCGGCGTCATCTGCTGCAAGCGCTCGGCGTGCCGGTCGAGCATCGCCAGCCAGATGGCGAGCTTGTAGCCAAACGTCACGGGCAGCGCCTGCTGCAAGTGCGTGCGCCCGGGCATCGGCGTGTCGCGGTAGCGCTTCGCCTGGCGCGCGAGGATGGACTGGAGCTCCGCGATGTCCTTCCCGATCAGGCCGAGCGCGTCGCGTACCTGCAGCACGACGGCGGTATCCATGATGTCCTGCGTGGTCGCACCCCAGTGCAGGTACTTGCCGGCCTCGCCGCATTGCGCGGCGAGCTGGCGCACCAGCGGCAGGATGGGGTAGCCGACGACCTCGGTTTCCTGCTTCAGCCGTTCCAGATCGAGCTTGCTGGAATCGCAGCCCGCAGCGATGTCCTTCGCCGCCTGCGCGGGGATCACGCCGAGGCGTCCCTGCACGCGCGCGAGGGCGATCTCGACCTCGGTGTAGCGGGCGAGGAGCGCCGCGTCCTCGAAAATGCCGCGCATCGCCGGCGTGCCGAAGGCGTCGCGGAACAGGACCGAATCGAGAACGGTGGAGGCCATGGCGGGCCCGAGTCTACCCCGTCACTGTGTCGGGTAGCGCACGGACGCTCCGGGATGCCGCCTGCACATTTGGCGCTTGCTGTTTCCGGGACAGATCAAGTGCGAAAACTTTCAGGTGCTTTGGCAGCATTGCTTGCGCTGACCCTCGCCGGCTGCGGCTACAACACGTTACAAAGCAACGACGAACAAATCAAGTCGAGCTGGTCCGAGGTCGTGAACCAGTATCAGCGCCGCGCGGACCTGATTCCCAATCTGGTCAATACGGTGAAGGGCTTTGCCGCTCAGGAAAAGGAAGTGCTGCTCGGCGTGACCAACGCGCGCGCCAGGGTCGGAAGCATCCAGGCGACGCCGGAACTCCTCGACAACCCCGAGGCGTTCGCGCGGTTCCAGGCCGCGCAGGGGGAAATGTCCGGCGCCCTCTCCCGGCTGCTGGTGGTGGTCGAGAATTATCCGCAGCTGAAATCCGACGCCAACTTTCGCGACCTGCAGGCGCAATTGGAAGGCACCGAGAATCGCATCACGGTTGCGCGCAACCGCTACATCAAGGCGGTGCAGGAATACAACGTGACGGTGCGCTCCTTCCCCTCCAACCTGACGGCGATGGCGTTCGGATACAAGACGAAGCCCAACTTCGCGGTAGACAACGAGAAAGAAATCGCCGCGCCGCCGAAAGTGGATTTCGGGACGGCGCCGGCCGGATCCCAGCCCGCCAAGTGACGCCGATGCGCGCGGCCCGAGGCGCATTGCTTGCGTGTGCGCTCCTCGTCGGGTCGCTGGTGGCCGGCGCGCAGGTCGCGGTTCCGCCATTGGGAGCGCGCGTTACCGACCTGACTGCCACGCTCAGCGCAGCTGAAATCGCCGCGCTGGAGAAGACCCTGGAAGCGTTTGAAGCCAGCAAAGGCAGTCAACTCGCCGTTCTCCTGGTTGCCACCACGGCCCCGGAGACGATCGAGCAGTATGCGCTGCGCGTTGCCGAGCAGTGGAAGCTGGGTCGCAAGAAGGTCGATGACGGCGCCTTGCTGGTCGTCGCCAAGGCCGACCGTACGCTGCGCATCGAAGTGGGATACGGGCTGGAGGGCGCCCTCAATGACGCCACCAGCAAGCGCATCATCAGCGAAACCATCGTGCCGCGCTTCCAGCAGGGGGATTTCCATGGCGGCATTGCCGCCGGGGTTAGCCAGATCATTCGCGTGATCGACGGCGAGCCGTTGCCGGCGGCGGGTGCCGGCCGCGCTGTCGGGGCGGGAGGGATCCAGCAGTATGTTCCGGTGATCCTCATCCTGGCGCTCGTGCTGGGCGGGGTGCTGCGCTCGGTGCTGGGGAGATTCCCCGGCGCGCTCGCAACGGGCGGCGCCGTGGGCTTTGTCGCCTGGCTATTTGCCGGCGCAGTCTCCATTGCGCTGGCCGCGGGCGTGATAGCGCTCGTATTCACGCTGCTCGGCGGCGGACGGGACGGGTTCGGAGGATTGGGCGCCGGTGGGCGGCTTGGAGGGTTCGGCCGCAGGGGTATAGGGCGCGGAGGATTTGGCGGCGGCGGGGGCAGCTTCGGTGGCGGCGGCGCCTCGGGACGGTGGTAACGATGGACTTGGGGCGCGTTCTGCGCCATCTCGCCATGTTCCGCTGGCGGGCCGATCGCGCGTTTACCCGCCAGGCCCTGCTGTCGATCGAGCAG
>DASTTC010000473.1:0-3245 GCA_035760345.1 Burkholderiales bacterium
GAGCTGGGACGCCGACTGGATCGCCCGCTGCGGGTTGTCCGGGTGCAGCTGCTCCTCGAGCTGGTGCAGCGTCGCGGACTCGATCGGCCTGACCACCAGCAGCGTGTCGACGAAGAAGCGGTAGCCGGCCGGCGTGGGCACGCGCCCGGCGGAGGTATGCGGGCTGGCGATGAAGCCGAGCTCCTCCAGGTCCGACATCACGTTGCGGATGGTGGCGGGGGACAAGTCCAGCCCCGAGTGCCGGGACAGCGTGCGCGAACCGACCGGCTGGCCTTCGGCAATGTAGCGCTCGATCAGCGTCTTCAGCAGCAACTGTGCGCGTCTGTCGAGCATGCGGTGCATTTTACACATGCGGTTAGAATGCCGCGATGCCCAATGCCGCGTTCCGCCGCGTCGCGCTGATCGGCAAGCACACGGCGGAGATCGCCGAGTCGCTGCGCGGGCTGGGCGAGTTGCTGCGCGGGCGCGGTTGCGAGGTGCGCGTGGAGCGCGACACCGCAGCGCGCATCGGCAATGGCGAGGGCGCGGCGAGCTACGACGAGATCGGCGCCTTCGCCGACCTGGCCATCGTGCTGGGCGGCGACGGCACCATGCTGGCGGCGGCGCGCAACCTGGCGCGCCACAAGGTGCCGCTGGCGGGCATCAACCAGGGGCGCGTCGGGTTCATGACCGACATCGCGCTCAAGGACATCCGCAGTTCCGTGAGCGCGATCCTGGACGGCAAGTACAGCATCGAGGAGCGCGCGCTGCTGGAGGCGGAGATCCTGCGCGGCGGCAAGAGCCTGCTGCGCACCGTAGCGCTCAACGAGGCGGTGGTCGGCAAAGGCGCGCAGGGGCGCCTGATCGAGGTCGAGGTGCGCATCGACGGCGAGTACGTCTACGCCCTGCGCGCCGACGGCCTCATCGTGGCCACGCCCACCGGTTCCACCGCCTACGCGCTTTCCGCCCAGGGCCCGATCCTGCAGCCGGGGGTGGCGGCCTTCGCGCTGGTGCCGCTCAACCCGCACGTGCTCTCGGCGCGCCCGGTGAGCGTCAGCGACCGCAGCACCATCGAGATCGCGCTGCTGCGCGCGGTGGACGCGCGCGCGCACTTCGACGGCTTCGCCCTCACCGACATGGCCGAAGGCGACCGGCTGGTGCTCAAGCGCTCCGCCAACACGATCCAATTCGTGCACCCGCCCGGCTACAGCTACTTCGCCATGCTGCGCGAGAAGCTGAACTGGGGAGAAGCGGCGAGGAGCACGCCGGAAGACTGACGCGCTGCCCTGTCGCTAAGCCGTGAGCACTGTGCGACGGGCAATCCGGGTTTTCTGGACGCCGCCGCCGGCAAAGATTGATCAAAGATGATGGATTACTTGCAGCCCACCCAAAGGCGATGGCAAGGTGCTGGGTGTCAATCCCATAAGACTTATGGCGCCTCGCATAGTCCTGGATTCGGGACGCGATGAGGGTGCGGCACCTTGGCGAGTTGTTGCGCGGCGGCGCGTCTATGCGGACCTTTTGATCAAAGCCATGGGTCTACGGCTCTGGGAAGGCTCTCGCGGAGAATATCCTGGTCATCCCGCTCGCGACGCCGCTTGCCTGAACGGGACCAATACGGGCAGCATTCGTCCTCAATGCTGCGCGCTCTGGGAATCCGGGACTTCGTCATCGTCGAGCGCGTGGAGCTCGAGACCGGGCCGGGCTTTACGGTCCTCAGCGGCGAAACGGGCGCCGGCAAGTCGATCCTGGTCGATGCCATCGAGCTGCTGGTCGGCGGTCGCGCCGAGGCGTTGCAGGTGCGCGAGGGCGCGGAGCGGGCCGAGCTGTCGGCGGAATTCGAGGTGGCAAAAGGCAGCCCCCTGGAAAAGTATCTTGCCGACGCCGAGCTGGAAGGCGATCCGGGCAACGTCATCCTGCGCCGGGTGATCGACCGCTCGGGCCGCTCGCGCTGCTTCGTCAACGGCCATACCGCGACGCTGGCGCAGCTCAGGGAAGCGGGCGAGCACCTGGTGGACATCCACGGCCAGCACGAGCACCAGTCGCTGCTGCGCGCGGCCGCGCAACGCGATCTGCTGGACGCGCACGCGGGCGCGCAGGAAATCGCGCGCGATTGCGCCGACGCTTGGCGTGCGTGGAAGCGGCTGGAGGCGCTGGCCACCGAGGCTCAGCAGCAGTTCGCCAAGCGGGAATCCGAGCGCGCGGAGCTGCAGGAAAAGCTCGCTGAGCTGAAAACGCTCGTCCTGAAGGACGACGAATGGGACGACCTGGCCGCGCAGCACCAGCGCCTCGCGCACGGTTCCAGCCTGCTCGCCGGCGCGCAATCCTCGCTGGAGGCCCTGTCCGAGGCGGACGGCGCCTGCCTGCCGCAGCTCTCCGCGGTCGCCAGGCGACTGCGCGCGCTGTCGGAGCACGACGCACGCCTGAAGGCGATCGTCGAGATGCTCGAGTCGGCCGAGGCGCAGGCGGCCGAAGCGGCGCGCGGCCTGCGCGACTACGCGTCGCGCGTGGATCTCGATCCGCAGGCGCTGCGAGCGTTGGAGCAGCGCATCGAGGTGCTGCATGCGGCGGGGCGCAAGTACCGCGTCAAGCCCGCCGCGCTGCCGGGGCTGGAGAAGGAACTGGCGCTGCGCTATCGGGAACTGGAACTCGCGGCGAGCCCCGAAGCCCTGCAGCGCGAGGTGGCGGCAGCCGAGGCTCGCTTCGGTGCAGCGGCGCGGAAACTGTCGGCCAAGCGCAAGAGCGCGGCGCAGGCCCTGTCCAAGGCGGTCAGCGAGGCCATGCAGCAGCTGGCGATGAAGGGCGGGCATTTCTCGGTGGCCCTGCGCGCGCTCGAGATGCCCACGGCAGCGGGCGCGGAGGAGGTGGAGTTCGAGGTGTCGTCGCACCCGAGCCTGCCGCTGCGGCCGCTGGCGAAAGTGGCTTCGGGCGGGGAACTCTCGCGCCTCAGCCTCGCGATCCAGCTGGTCGCCGCCCGCGTCTCGCCGGTCACCACGCTGGTGTTCGATGAAGTGGACTCAGGCATCGGCGGTGCGGTGGCCGAGACCGTGGGCCGGTCGCTCAAGCGCCTGGGCAAGGACCGGCAGGTGCTGTGCGTCACTCACTTGCCGCAGGTGGCGGCGGCCGGCGACGAGCAGTGGTCCGTCGCGCGCTCCGGCGTGAAGGTGAAGGTGCAGAAGCTCGACCGCGGCGCGCGCATCGCGGAGGTTGCACGCATGCTCGGCGGCGCCGAGAGCACCGCGCGCAAGCACGCTGGAGAGCTACTG
>DASTTC010000474.1:0-12084 GCA_035760345.1 Burkholderiales bacterium
GGCGTAGGCGATGACGCGCGCACGCATGGAAAAGCCGAACCAGTGCCCGCCCGGCTCGCGGAAGCTCGCGGGGATGCGGCTCTCGAGCGTCGCCGACTTCACCGGTTGGAACAGCCCCATCTGCTCGGCCCGCCACAGGCGCCCCGCGTCCACCGTGATCAGCACGTCGGCGGGGCTGCGCTCGCCTTCGCTGCGGATGCGCGCGATGAGAGCGTCTTCGCTCGCTTCGATGCGGTTGATGCGCACGCCGGTCTGCTGGGTGAAGCCCGCGTACAAGGCTTCGTCGGTCTGGTAGTGCCGCGAGGAGTAGAGGTTGAGGACGTTGCCCTGGGCAAACGCCGAACCGGCCAGCAAAATCGCGGGAATAATGGAAAGTCTTTTAAGAACAGACATTTGAGCCCATCATGAGGTTGAGGCGCAAATGATAGTCGGTCTCATTACGTTCGTCAACAGTAATGAGAACTGTTATTGACAACTACAACGAAGTCCTCTGGATCCGCCGCGCGCCGTCGAAGCGCCTCATCCAGTAATTCCCGCGGATCGGCTCTACGCGCACCTGCGCGCCGGTCTTCGGCGCGTGTACGAAGCGCCCGTCTCCGAGGTAGATGCCGACATGCGAGAACGGGCGGTTGAGCGTGTTGTAGAACACGAGGTCCCCCGCGCGCAGTTCCGATAGACTCACGCGCATCCCCATCTCGCTCTGTGCGCGGGCGTTGTGCGGCAGCTCGATGCCATAGGCTTCGCGGAACACATGCGCTACCAGGCCGCTGCAATCGAAGCCCGTCTCGGGGGACTTGCCCCCGTAGCGGTAGTCGACTCCGAGCATGAGCAGGGTCTGCAACAGCGCCTCGGCGCGCTGTTCGCTCATGGGTCCGGTATCCCGGGCGGGCGGCTCTGGAGGCACGGTGGCGCAGCCAACCGCGACTCCAAAACAACATAAATACATTAACTTACGAATCATATCTAAAGTAATTTAGTCCAGTCTGCCCGTGAAAGCAACCACTTACATTTTCCTGCTGCTGGCTTGGGCCACCGCGTTGGCGCAAGGCTCCCTGGAAGTGATCGAGCTGCGCCACACCACGGCCGAACGGGTGCTGCCGGCCCTGCGCCCGTTGCTCGAGCCCGGCGGCGTGCTCACCGGGCAGCGCAGCCAACTCATTGTGCGCACGAGCCCGCGTAACCTCGAGGAACTACGCCGCGCGCTGGCGGTGCTCGATGCGCCGGCGCGCCGGCTCATGATCTCGGTGCGCTTCGATCGCACGGATGTCGCCTCCGACTCGAGCGTCGAGGCGGACGCGCGTATCTCGAACCGCGGCTCGCGCGTCGAGGCGACCGTCGCCGATTCCCGCGCCAGCGGGACCGAGCGCGTAGATCAGCGGCTCCAGGTGCTCGAAGGCGGCCGCGCGTTCATCGCGGAGGGCACCCGCCGCCCGCTGCAAATGCGCGACGGCGTGCTGATCCAGGACATCGCGACCGGATTCGAGGTCGTGCCGCGGGTCGCGGGCAGTGAGGTGATCCTGGAGGTCGCGCCGCAGCGCCAGTCGCCGGGTGCCGCCGGGAGCGTGCGCGCCCTGGGCAGCGCGACCACGGTGCGCGCGCGCCTCGGCGAATGGGTGGCGCTCGCCGGCATCGATGAGGCCTCGGTGCGCGAGGAGCGCGGACTCACCTCGCGCAGCCGGCGTGGCGGCGAGTCCAGCCGTCGCATCTGGGTGAAGGTCGAAGAGGTCCGACCCTGAGCGCCGACGCCGGGCGCGCGCTCGAGCGGCTGTTCGCCGAGGGCGGCGCGCTCGCCCGGAACATCCCCGGCTATCGCGCCCGGCCGCAGCAGCTCGAGCTCGCGCGCGAGATCCTGGCCGCGATCCAGTCCGATGCGCCGCTCATCGCGGAGGCCGGTACCGGCACCGGCAAGACACTCGCCTACCTCGCGCCGGCGCTGCTCGCGGGCGGCAAGGTCATCGTCTCCACCGGCACCAAAACGCTGCAGGACCAACTGTTCGACCGCGACTTGCCGGCGGTGCGCGGCGCGCTCGCCTCGGGCGCGCAAGCCGCGCTCCTCAAGGGGCGCGCCAACTACGTGTGCCTGCACCGTCTCGAGCGCGCGGCGAGCGAGGGACGGCTGCAGAGCCGGGAGGAGGCGGCGCAGCTGCGCCGCATCGAGCGCTTTGCCGCCGCGACGCGCAGCGGCGATCGCGCCGACCTGCCGGATGTCCCCGAAGATTCGCCGGTGTGGCAGCACGCCACCTCCACGCGCGAGAACTGCCTCGGGCAGGAGTGCCCGCGCTACGCCGATTGCTTCGTGATGAAAGCGCGCCGCGGTGCACTCGCCGCCGACGTGGTGGTGGTGAACCACCACCTCTTTTTCGCCGACGTGGTGTTGCGCGACGAGGGCGTGGCCGAGCTCCTGCCGTCGTGCAACACCATCATCCTGGACGAAGCGCACCAGCTGCCGGACACGGCGCGCCTGTTCTTCGGCGAGATTCTCGCGAGCAACCGGCTCGCCGACCTGGCGCGTGATGCGCGCCAGGAGCTGATCGCCGCGGGCGGCGCCTCGCCCGAGCTCGAGCGCCTGGCCGCCGGGCTGGAGAAGGCCGCGCGCGACCTGCGCCTCGCGTTCGGCGCCGAGGGTTCGCGCCAGGCCTGGACGCAGGCCGCCGCGCGCCCGGGCTTCGGCGGTGCGCTCGAGGCGCTGGGCGCCGCGCTCGACGCGCTGGCACCGGCACTCGAGGCCCAGGCCGAGAGGAGCGAAGGCCTCAAGTCCTGCGCGCAGCGCGCGGCCAACGCGCGCGAACTGCTGGCGCGTCTGCTCGGCGAACCGGACAGCGCCTGGGTACGCTGGGTGGAGGTGTTCGGGCACTCGGTGCAGATGCACCTGACGCCGCTGTCTTGCGCAGAACTGTTCCGGCGCCAGCTCGAGGAGGCGCCGCGCGCCTGGATCTTCACCTCGGCGACGCTCGCCATCGGCGGCGATTTCGCGCACTACCAGCGCGAGATGGGGCTCGACGAGGCTCGCGTGCGCAGCTGGCCCAGCCCGTACGATTTCGAGCAGCAGGCATTGCTCTACGTGCCCAAGGCGATGCCCGCTGACCCGAACGACCCCGCCTACACCGAAGCGGTGGTCAACGCTGCGCTGCCCGTGCTGCAGGCGAGCGGCGGACGCGCGTTCCTGCTGTTCACCACCTTGCGCGCACTGCGCCGCGCGCACGAACTGCTGCGTGACAAGCTCCCGTACCCGCTCCTGGCGCAGGGCACCGGCTCGAGGAGCGAGCTGCTGGCGCGCTTTCGCGAGCTCGGCAATGCCGTGCTGCTGGGCAGCGCGTCGTTTCGCGAAGGCGTCGACGTGCGCGGCGAGGCGCTCTCGGTGGTGGTCATCGACAAGCTGCCGTTCGCGCCGCCCGACGACCCGGTGCTCGCGGCGCGCATCGACGCGCTGCGCGCGCAAGGCGGCAATCCGTTCACCGAGTTCCAGCTGCCCCAGGCCATCCTGCAGCTCAAGCAGGGCGCCGGCCGGCTGATCCGCGACGCAACCGACCGCGGCGTGCTGATGCTGTGCGATCCGCGCCTGTACTCGCGTCCCTACGGGCGGCTGGTGCGCGACAGCCTGCCGCCGATGAAACCGACCCGCGAGCTCGCGGCGGTGCAGGCGTTCTTCGCTAGAATCGGCGCATGAAAATCCTCATCACGGGCGGCGGCGGGTTCCTCGGGTTCAGGCTGGCCAAGGCGCTGCTCGCGCGCGGCCGGCTGGGCGGCAAGCCGATATCCACGATCACGCTGCTCGACGGCGCGTTTCCCCCCGCGGCGGCGGCGGATAAGCGCCTGCGCTGCGTCACGGGCGACGTCTCGGATGCGACGACGCTGGCACAGGTCTGCCCGCCCGACACCGACGCGGTGTTCCACCTCGCGGCGGTGGTGAGCGGGGCCGCCGAAGCCGACTTCGACTTGGGGCTGCGGGTGAACCTGCAGGGCACCGAGCGGCTGCTGGAAACGATGCGCAAGTGCGCGCAGCCGCCGCGCCTCGTCTACACCAGTTCGGTGGCGGCCTTCGGCGGCGAGCTGCCGGCGGTGCTGGACGATTCGACCCTCGCCAATCCGCAGACCTCCTACGGCGCGCAGAAAGTGATCGGCGAGTACCTGGTCACCGACTATTCGAGGAAAGGTTTCATCGACGGCCGCTCGCTCAGGCTGCCGACCATCGTCGTGCGCGCGGGCAAGCCGAACGCCGCTGCCTCGTCCTTTGCGAGCGGCATCCTGCGCGAGCCGCTCAATGGCGTGGTCGCCGAATGCCCGGTGGCGCCCGACACGGGCGTCTGGCTGCTCTCGCCCGGCCGCGTCGTCGATGCGTTCATCCATGCCTGGGAGCTCGAACCCGCGGCCTGGGGCACGCAGCGCTGGTTGAACCTGCCGGGCATCACCGCGAGCGTGGCGCAGATGATCGAGGCGCTGAAGGCAGTGGCCGGCGCGAAGGTGGCCGAGCGCGTCGTCTACCGGCCCGATGCGCGTATCCAGGCCATCGTGAAGACCTGGCCGGCGAATTTCCGCACGCCGCGCGCGCTGGCGATGGGGTTCAAGGCGGATGCGGACGTGGCAAGCATCATCCGCGACTACCTCGCGGACGAGAACATCAAGCTGTAGCTACCACTCCGGGTCCCAGATGCGCCACCAGGACACGTGGCGTTTCACCGGGCCCTTGAAGTAGGGACTGTCGGGAAAATTGCCGCGCATGACGCGCTCGGCGTCGTCGCGCAGGTCCTTCAGGCCCATCTTCTCGTAGGCCTGGATCATGATGTAGATCGCTTCCTCGTTGGCCGGCGCCTGCGGAAAGTTGGCCACCGCCGCCTGCGCCCGGTTCGCGGCGGCGACGTAGGCGCCGCGCTTCATGTACCAGCGCGCGACGTGCACTTCGTGGCGCGCGAGCGTGTTGACCAGGTAGCGCATGCGCGCCGCGGCGTCCCCGGCGTACTTGGAATCGGGGAAGCGCGTGACGAGCTCGCGGAAAGCGGCATAGGCCTCGCGCGCCGCCTTCGGATCGCGCTCGGCCATGTCGGGGTCCGACAGGAACGACAGCAGGCCCGGACTCTCGGTGAAATTGATCAGGCCCTTGAGGTAGTAGGCGTAGTCGAGCGCCGCGTGATTGGGGTAGAGCTTGATGAACCGTTCCGCCGCGGCCAGTGCCGAGGCGCGCTCGTCGTACTTCCAGTGCGCCCAGGCGACGTCGAGTTGCGCCTGCTGCGCGTAGGGGCCGTAGGGAAAGCGCGCCTCGAGCTTCTCCAGGTACTTGATGGCCTTGGCCCAGTCGCGCGCCCTCATCGCGTCGCGCGACTCGCCGTACAGGCGCTCGATCGACCAGCCGGCGGTTTCGTCGGGCGGGTTGGCCGTGGTGCCGCAGCCGGCCGCGATCAACGCGACGGCGGCAAAGGCCAGTGCCAGTACACTTGTTCGCATGGGGCGCGATTATAAGGAGGCCGAAGACGAAAACGCCGGCTGGGACGCCGCGTTCGTCGCGGATATGCGCGCCCAAGCGCCGCGCGAGCTGGCCGGCCTGCGCTTGGACCAGGCGCTCGCGCGCATGTTCCCGCAGTACTCGAGGAGCCGGCTGCAAGCCTGGCTCGCCGCGGGCCACATCCGTGTCGATGGCGCGCGCGCCGGGCCGCGCCAGGCCGTGCGCGGCGGAGAATCGGTCGAACTGTCCCCGCCGCCGGCCCCGGAGGCGGTGCCGCGCGCCCAGCGCATGGCGCTCGCCGTGGTGTACGAGGACGCGGACCTGGTCGTCATCGACAAGCCCGCGGGCCTGGTGGTGCATCCCGGGGCGGGCATCGCCGACGGCACGCTCATGAACGCGCTCCTCGCGCATGCGCCGCAGGTGGCCGGGGTGCCGCGCGCGGGCATCGTGCACCGTCTGGACAAGGACACCACCGGCCTCATCGTGGTGGCCAAGACGATCGAAGCGCAGACCAGCCTCGTGCGCCAGCTCGCCGATCGCAGCATGCGCCGCGTGTACCTGGCGGTGGTGCAGGGCGACCCGCCCGCCACCGGCACCATCGACGCCCCCGTCGGTCGCGACGCGCGCGCCCGCACGCGCATGACGGTCACGCGCCGCGGCAAGGAAGCGGTCACGCGCTATCGCGTGCTCGAGCGCTACGGGCACGCGGCGCTGGTCGAGTGCCGGCTGGAGACCGGACGCACGCACCAGATCCGGGTGCACTTCCAGCACATCCGCCACCCGATCGTCGGCGAGGGCACCTACCGGCGCGGCACGCGCCACGGCATTGCCTTCGCGCGCCAGGCGTTGCACGCAGTGGAGCTGTCGCTCGCGCACCCGCGCAGCGGCGAGCGCAAGACCTGGCGCGCCGAGCCGCCCGCGGACTTCAAGCGCCTGCTCGCGAACCTGCGCCGTGCTCGTCCCTGACTGGCCCGCGCCGGCGCGCGTGCGCGCGCGGGTCACCACGCGCGGCGAGGCCGATCCGCCGTTGCCCGCCGCACCGGCGTGGCTGCGACAGGTGCACGGCACGCGCGTGGTGGACGCCGCGCTCGCGCGCGACGAGCCGCAAGCCGACGCGTCGGTGGCACGCACCCCTGGGGCGGTCTGCGTGGTGCAGGCGGCCGATTGCCTGCCGGTGCTGCTCGCGGACGACTCGGGCAGCGTGGTCGGTGCCGCGCACGCGGGCTGGCGCGGGCTCGCCGCCGGCGTGCTCGAGGCGACGGTGAGCGAAATGCGCGTTCCGGGTGAGCGCCTGCTCGCCTGGCTCGGCCCCGCCATCGGGCCGGCGCACTACGAGGTGGGCGCCGAAGTGCGCGACGCGTTTCTGGCGCGCGATACCGCCGCCGAGCGCGCCTTCACCCAGAACCGCCCGGGGCACTGGCTGCTCGATCTGTACGCCGTGGCGCGCCAGCGGCTCGCGGCGAGCGGCGTGGCGCGGGTGTACGGCGGGACGCTGTGCACGTACTCGGACCCGGCGCGCTTTCCCTCGTGGCGGCGCGACCGCACGCACGAGCGCATCGCCGCGTTCGTCTGGTTAGAATCGCCGTCCTTATGACCCTCACCTGGATCGTGCTGGCGTGCCTGGCGGGCGGCGTGCTATCCGTGGCCGCCGCCGCGGTTGCGCTGGTGCTGCGCCCGAAATGGGTGCCGATGCTGGTGTCTTTCGCCATCGGCACGCTGCTCGGCGCCGCCTTCCTCGAAGTGGTCCCGCATGCTTTCGAATCCGGCGACGCGCACCAGGCCGCGAGCGCGATCCTCGGCGGCATCCTGGGCTTTTTCCTGCTGGAGAAGCTGCTGCTGTGGCGCCACTCGCACGACCACGGCGAGGAGGCCGGGCCCGCGCACCCGCAGGAGCATGCGCGCGCCGGCACCCTCATCCTGGTCGGCGACACGGTGCACAACTTCATCGACGGCGTGCTCATCGCGGCGGCTTTCCTGCAGAGCCCGGAACTGGGCCTGGTGACCGCCATCGCCATCGTCGCGCACGAGATCCCGCAGGAAGTGGGCGACTTCCTCGTGCTGCTGCACTCGGGTTACTCGAAGGCGAAGGCGTTCGTGCTGAACATCGTGTCCTCGCTGGGCAGCGTGGTGGGCGGCGTGCTCGGCTACTTCGCGCTGCAGCACTTCGAGGACTGGGAACCGACGCTGCTGGGCATCGTCGCCGCGAGCATGATCTACGTCGCGGTGGCGGACCTGATCCCGGGCCTGCACAAGCGCCCCGAGCTGCGCGCGACGGCGCAGCAGGCCCTGCTGATCGCCGCCGGCGTGGCGGTGATCGCGCTGGTGCGCATGTTCACCGGGCACTGACGTAGGGTGGGCCATGGGCCCACGCTACGGGACACGGTGCGCCATGGGCCCAAACGTAGGGTGGGCCATGGGCCCACCCTACGGCGGAGGGTTTGACCGGCCCGATGCTGCGGCGCAAAATAGCCGCCCTTGAAGCCGCAAGAATCCCCCGCAGACTTCCTCGCGTCGATTGCCCAGTCCGGCAACGACATGGCGCAGAACTGGCTGCGCATGTCCGCCGGGGCCGCCGGCCCGGCAGGCCCGGCGGAGTACCTGGCGCGCCTTGCCGGAGACGGCGCGCGCGCGGGCGCGCTGCAGGCGCAATACCTCGAAAAGCAGCGCGCGCTTTGGAACGCGCTCGCGGCGGGTCGCAGCGCCCCTGCCGCGCGCCCCGAGGCGGGCGACCGGCGCTTCGCCGCGCAGGGGTGGCGCGACAACGCGTACTTCGACTACCTCAGGCAGTCCTACCTGCTCGCGGCCGAGTATCTCGAGCAGCTGGTCGAGGCCGCGGCGCTCGAAGGCCAGGCCAAGGAGCGGCTGCGCTTCACCGTGCGCCAGTGGGTGGACGCGATGAGCCCGGCCAACTTCGCCGCCACCAATCCCGAGGTGCTGCGCCTGGCGCAGGAGACGGGCGGCGAGAGCCTGACGCGCGGGCTGGCGCAGCTGCTCGCCGACGCGGGCCGCGGGCGCATCAGCCAGAGCGACGAATCCGCGTTCGAGGTGGGACGCAACCTCGCCGTGACGCCGGGCGAGGTGGTGTTCGAGAACGACCTGATGCAGCTCATCCAGTACGCGAGCGCCATGCCCGAGGTGGCGAAGCGCCCGCTGGTGATGGTGCCGCCCTGCATCAACAAGTACTACATCCTCGACCTGCAGCCCGAGAATTCCTTCGTGCGCTACGCCGTAGCGCAGGGCCACACCGTGTTCATGGTCTCCTGGCGCAACGTCGGTCCCGCGCAGGGCCACTACGGTTGGGACGACTATCTCGAAATGGGCGTGCTGAGCGCGTTGCGCACGGCGCGCGGGATCGCCAGGTCGGATCGAGTCAATGCGCTGGGTTTTTGCGTCGGCGGAACGCTGCTCGGCGCGTCGCTCGCCGTGCTGGCGGCGAAAGGCGAACCCCTGGTGGAAAGCGCCACTTACCTCGCGACGATGCTCGATTTTGCCGATACCGGGCAGATGGGTCTGTTTATCGACGAAGGAAGCGTCGCGCAGCGCGAGGCCACGCTGGGCGCCGGCGGCATCCTGCCCGCCGCGGAACTTTCCACCGTGTTTTCCGCGTTGCGCGCCAACGACCTCATCTGGCCCTACGTGGTGAACAATTACCTGAAGGGCGGCACGCCCGCCGCCTTCGACCTGCTGTACTGGAACGCGGACGGCACCAACCTGCCCGGGCCGATGTACTGCTGGTACCTGAGGAACACCTACCTCGAGAACAAGCTGCGCGCGCCGGGCGCGCTGTCGTGCCTGGGCGTGCCGGTGGACCTGGGCAGGATCGACCGGCCGAGCTTCATCGTCGCGACGCGCGAGGACCACATCGTGCCCTGGCACTCGGCCTATCGCTCGTTGCAGGTCCTGGGCGGCGAGAAGACTTTCGTGCTGGGCGCGAGCGGGCATGTCGCCGGCATCATCAATCCGGCCGCGAAGCATCGCCGCAGCTATTGGGCGGGCGCGAGCCATCCGCAGGACGCGGAAGTGTGGCTCGCGCAGGCGGATGAACAGCAGGGCAGCTGGTGGCCGCAATGGGCCGGCTGGCTGGCCGCACACAAGGGCGGCGCGCGCAAGGCGCCGAACAAGGCGGGCAATGCCCGCCACAAGCCGATCGAGCCCGCACCCGGGCGCTACGTCAAACACAAAGCAAACTAGGAGAACTCCATGGAAGACATCGTCATCGTAGGCGCAGCGCGCACCGCCATCGGCAAGTTCGGCGGTTCGCTCGCCCGGACCGCGGCCTCGGACCTCGGCGCTCACGTGATCCGCAAGCTCCTCGAACGCTCGGGCGTCAAGCCGGAGCAGGTGTCCGAGGTGATCCTCGGCCAGGTGCTCGCCGCGGGCGTCGGCCAGAACCCCGCGCGCCAGGCGGCGATCAAGGCGGGCCTGCCCGACATGATCCCCGCCATGACCATCAACAAGGTGTGCGGCTCGGGGTTGAAGGCGGTGATGCTCGCCGCGCAATCCATCGCCAACGGCGACTCGGACGTGGTGATCGCGGGCGGCCAGGAGAACATGAGCGCCGCGCCGCACGTGATGAACGGCTCGCGCGACGGATTTCGCATGGGCGACGCGAAGCTGGTCGATTCGATGATCGTGGACGGCCTGTGGGACGCATTCAACCAGTACCACATGGGCGTGACCGCGGAGAACGTGGCGAAGGAATACGCCGTGACGCGCCAGGAGCAGGACGAGTTCGCGGTGAAGAGCCAGAACAAGACCGAGGCCGCGCAGAAAGCGGGGCGCTTCAAGGACGAGATCATCCCGTTCGAGATTCCCTCGAAAAAAGGTCCGACGGTATTTGCCGATGACGAGTTCCCTCGCCACGGCGCGACGCTCGAGGCGATGCAGGGCCTGAAGCCCGCCTTCGACAAGAACGGCACGGTGACCGCGGCCAACGCCTCCGGCATCAACGACGGCGCGGCTGCCGTGATCGTGACGAGCGCGAGGAAGGCGAAGGAGCTGGGCCTGAAGCCGATCGCCCGCATCAAGGCCTTCGCCTCGGCGGGCGTGGACCCGAAGTACATGGGCATGGGCCCCGTGCCCGCGTCCAAGCGCTGCCTCGCGCGCGCGGGCTGGGAGCCGAAGGATCTCGAGCTGATGGAGATCAACGAAGCCTTCGCCGCACAGGCCATCGCGGTCAACCGGCAGATGGGCTGGGATACCTCCAGGGTCAACGTGAACGGCGGCGCCATCGCGCTGGGGCATCCGATCGGCGCCTCGGGTTGCCGCATCCTCGTCACGCTGCTGCACGAGATGGCCAAGCGCGACGCGAAGAAGGGCCTCGCGTCGTTGTGCATCGGCGGCGGCATGGGCGTGGCGCTGGCGGTGGAGCGATGAGCGCAGTGCTCAAGACCGAGGCGATGCCCAAGCGGGTCGCCTTCGTCACCGGCGGCATGGGCGGCATCGGCACGGCGATCTGCCGGCGCCTCGCGCGCGCGGGCCACACCATCGTCGCCGGCTGCCTGCCCGGCTACGACAGGAAGGACGAGTGGCTCGGCGCGATGCGCAAGGAAGGCTGGCGCGTGCACGCCGCCGAGGGCGATGTGTCGAACTTCGAGAGCTGCGCGAGCATGTTCACCAACATGAGCTCGGGGGTCGGCCCGGTGGACATCCTCATCAACAACGCCGGCATTACGCGCGACGCGGTGTTCAAGCGGATGACCGAGCAGGACTGGCTGGCGGTGATCAACACCAACCTCAACAGCGTGTTCAACGTGACGCGCCAAGTGGTCGACGGCATGACCGAGCGCGGCTGGGGCCGCATCGTGAGCATCTCCTCGGTGAACGCGATCAAGGGGCAGTTCGGCCAGGCGAACTATTCGGCGGCGAAGGCCGGCATGGCGGGCTTCTCCAAGGCGCTGGCGCAGGAGGTGGTGAAGAAAGGCGTCACCGTGAACACCGTGTCGCCCGGCTACGTCGAGACCGACCTGGTGATGGCGATCCGGCCAGAGGTGCGGCGGAAAATCATCGACTCGATCCCGATGGGCCGGCTCGCGCGCCCGGACGAAGTCGCCGCGGTGGTCGCGTTCCTCGTGTCGGAAGATGCCGGCTACATCACCGGCGCGAACATTTCGGTGAATGGCGGCATGCACATGATGTAGTAGACTGGCCGCGCAGGAGGAGAAAAGCACAATGGCGCACAAACGCATTGCCGTCGTCACCGGCGGCATGGGGGGATTGGGCGAGTCGATCTCCACGAAGATGGCGGACGCCGGCTACAAGGTGGTGGTGACCTACTCGCCGTCCAACACCAAGTACAAGTCCTGGCTCGACGCGATGAAGTCGCAGGGCTACGATTTCGGCGCCTACCCGGTGGACGTCGCCAACTTCGACGACTGCGCGGCGAAGGCGCAGAAGATCACGCAGCAGGCCGGCCCGATCGACATCCTGGTGAACAACGCCGGCATCACCCGCGACATGACGTTCAAGAGGATGACCAAGGACGACTGGGACGCGGTGATGCGCACCAACCTGGATTCCTGCTTCAACATGACCAAGCAGGTGATGGACGGCATGGTGGAGCGCACCTGGGGCCGCGTCATCAACGTGTCCTCGGTGAACGGCCAGAAAGGCGCCTTCGGCCAGACCAATTATTCGGCCGCCAAGGC
>DASTTC010000475.1:0-3846 GCA_035760345.1 Burkholderiales bacterium
GCCGTAAGGCGCTCGAGGAGGTGGCGCTTTTCGTCGGCGGAGAAGCTCGGGCGCGAGCGGATCGGCTCGAGGCGCTCCTGGATCCAGCGCTTCTCGGCGCGGCTGGAGAGGTACATGTACTCGACGCCGAGCGTGCCGCAGTAGGTGTCCTTCAGGTGCTGGATGATCTCTCGCAGCGTAGCCTGCTCGGCGCCCATGTAGGTGCCGGTGTTGAACACCGTGTCCATGTCGGCGTCGCCGAGGTCGTAGTAGCCCGGCTCGAGCTCGACGATGTGCGGCTTGGGCAGGCGCTTGAGCGGGTCGAGGTCCGCCACCAGCGAGCCGCGGAAGCGGTACTCGGCCACCAGCTGGATCACCGAGACCTGCTTGCGATCGGGTGCGGGCTGCGCCGCGGGCCGCGCCGGCCCCGCCTTCGCGCGCTGCGCGAAGGCCTGGACGATCGGCGCGTGCGCCACGTCGCGCGGCGCGCCGCCGGCGCCCGGCAGGCGCTGCAGGCGCTCGAAGTACTCGCGCCACTGCGCCGGCACCGCCTGTGGCTCCTCCAGCCACTGCTCGTAGAGCTGCTCGACGAACGGCGCGTTGCCGCCGAACAGGTACGAGTTGGCGAGGAACTCCTTCATCATAGCGTCACCTCTTGGCGAGCGGCGCGAACTCGCGGCGCTGCGCGCCCTTGTACAGCTGGCGCGGGCGGCCGATCTTGTACTCGGGGTCGGCGATCATCTCCTGCCACTGCGCGATCCAGCCCACGGTGCGCGCCAGCGAGAAGATGCAGGTGAACATCGACACCGGGATGCCGAGCGCGCGCTGCACGATGCCGGAATAGAAGTCGACGTTCGGGTAGAGCTTGCGCTCGACGAAGTAGGTATCCTCGAGGGCAATCTTTTCCAGCGCCAGGGCGAGCTTGAACAGCCGGTCGTTGTGCAATCCAAGCTCGTTCAGCACCTCGTGGCAGGTCTCGCGCATCAGCTTCGCGCGCGGGTCGTGGTTCTTGTACACGCGGTGGCCGAATCCCATCAGCCGCACGCCCGAGTTCTTGTCCTTCACCTTCTTGATGAACTCCGGGATCTTCGAGGCGTCGCCGATCTCCTCCAGCATCTGCAGGCAGGCCTCGTTGGCGCCGCCGTGCGCGGGGCCCCACAGGCACGCGATGCCCGCGGCGATGCAGGCGAACGGGTTCGCCCCGGAGGAGCCCGACAGGCGCACGGTCGAGGTCGAGGCGTTCTGCTCGTGGTCGGCGTGCAGGATGAAGATGCGATCGAGCGCGCGCACCAGCACGTCGTTGACCTTGTACTCCTCGGCCGGCACCGCGAACATCATGCGCATGAAGTTGGCGGTGTAGGAGAGGTCGTTCCTCGGGTAGATGAACGGCTGGCCCATGTTGTACTTGTAGGCCATGGCGACGATGGTCGGCAGCTTGGCGATGAGGCGGAACGCCGACACCGTCCGGTGGTGCGGGTCGCTGATGTCCAGGGCATCGTGATAGAACGCCGACAGCGCGCCCACCACGCCCACCAGCACCGCCATCGGGTGCGCGTCGCGCCTGAACCCCGTGAAGAAGCGGTTCAGCTGGTCGTGCACCATCGTGTGGCGCATCACGATGCCGTCGAACTCCGCCTTCTGCTTGGGTGTGGGCAGCTCGCCGTTCAGCAGCAGGTAGCACACCTCGAGGAAGTCGCAGTGCTGCGCCAGCTGCTCGATGGGATAGCCGCGGTACAGCAGCACCCCCGCGTCGCCGTCGATGTACGTGATGGTCGAATTGCAGCTGGCGGTCGACAGGAATCCGGGGTCGTAGGTGAATACGCCGGTCTTGCCGTAGAGCGCGCGGATGTCGACCACGTCCGGGCCGATGCTGCCGGAGAGCACCGGAAAATCGATCTTCTGCCCGTCGTGCAGGGTGAGCGTCGCTTTCTTTTCCATGCCGGGTTTCCTCGCTTAGCTGGCGCGCAATCGCGCGACGATGTCCCTGAATTTCCCATCGTAGCGCTCGCTGCGGCCGCTGACGATGTCCCACAAATCGTTGTCCGGCAGGTCGAGCAACGGGACCAGCTCGGCGTCCGACGGATTCTTGCGCAGGTATCTTTCCAGCACCAGGTCGAGCTCCAGCAGCCCGCGCCGGCACTTCCACTTCAGGCGTTCGCGCGCCACCCGGTCCATCAGCCCGTCCTCCTGCTCCGCATCAGACTGCCCGCTTTACCATGATTTCCTTGATCTTGCCGATGGCGCGCGTCGGGTTGAGGCCTTTCGGGCACGCGTCCACGCAGTTCATGATGCTGTGGCAGCGGAACAGCCGGTAAGGATCCTCGAGATTGTCGAGGCGCTCGCTGGTGGCCTGGTCGCGCGAGTCGGCGATGAAGCGGTAGGCCTGCAGCAGGCCCGCCGGGCCGACGAACTTGTCCGGATTCCACCAGAACGACGGGCAGGCGGTCGAGCAGCAGGCGCACAGGATGCACTCGTACAGGCCGTTCAGCGCCTCGCGCTCCGCGGGCGATTGCAGCCGCTCGCGCTCCGGCGGCGCCTCGTTGTTGATGACGTAGGGCTTGATCGAGTGGTACTGCTTGAAGAACTGCGTCATATCGACGATCAGGTCGCGGATCACCGGCAGCCCGGGCAGCGGCCGCAGCGTGACGTGCGCCGGCAGCTCGGCGACCTTGGTGACGCAGGCCAGGCCGTTCTTGCCGTTGATGTTGATGGCGTCCGAGCCGCAGACCCCTTCGCGGCACGAGCGCCGGAAGGCGAGCGAATCGTCTTGCGACTTGATGCGCACCAGCGCATCCAGCAGCATGCGGTCGGTCGGCTCGAGCCGGACCTCGTAGTCCTGCAGGTAGGGACGCTCGTCCTTGTCCGGGTCGTAGCGGTAGACGGAGATTTTCATCAGTAGGTGCGCACCTTGGGTTCGAACGATTCGACCGAGAGGGGCTTGAGGTGCACCGGCTTGTAGGCGAGCCGGTTGCCTTGCTTGGTCCAGAGCGTGTGCTTCAGCCAGTGCTGGTCGTCGCGCTCGGGGAAATCGGCGCGCGCCTGCGCGCCGCGGCTTTCCTTCCTCGCCTCCGCCGACACGACGGTGGACAGAGCCGATTCGACGAGGTTGTCCAGCTCCAGCGCCTCGATGCGCGCGGTATTGAACACTTTCGACTTGTCCTGGATGAAGCTGCGCTGCGCGCGCGCCGCGATTTCCTGCATCTTCTGGACACCCTTCACCAGGTCGTCGGGAAAGCGGAATACGCCGCAGTGCGCCTGCATCGCCTTGCGCAGGTCGGCGCCCACGTCGGACACGCGCTCGCCGGAGGGCGCCGCATCGAGCCGCGCCAGCCGCGTGCGCGAGTCCTCGCCCGCGACCTTCGGCAGGTTGCGGTGCGGTCGCGGCAGGGAGCGGATGTCCTTGATCATCTGCTCGCCCGAGGACTTGCCGAACACCAGGAGATCCAGCAGCGAGTTGGTGCCCAGTCGGTTCGCGCCGTGCACCGACACGCACGAGCATTCGCCAGCGGCGTAGAACCCCTGCACGATGGCCTCGTGGCTCGCGCCTTCCGGCACCACCACCTGCCCCATGTAGTTGGCCGGAATGCCGCCCATCTGGTAATGCACGGTCGGCACCACCGGGATCGGCTCGCGGATCGGGTCGGCGTTGGCGAACTTGATCGCGATCTCGCGGATCCCCGGCAGGCGCAGGTTGATCACCTCGGGGCCGAGGTGATCGAGCTTCAGCATGAGGTGGTCGCCTTCGGGCCCGCAGCCGCGGCCTTCCTTGATCTCGGTGGTCATGGCGCGCGACACCACGTCACGGCTGGCCAGGTCCTTGGCGTTGGGCGCGTAGCGCTCCATGAAGCGCTCGCCGTCCTTGTTCAG
>DASTTC010000476.1:0-3010 GCA_035760345.1 Burkholderiales bacterium
GCCGAGCGCACCGACCTCGCTCTGTCGCAGCGCGCAAGCGACTGTTACGAGGGCAAGGAGCACTGGTGGGCGCATTCGGTGCTGTTTCCCGAGGACTATGCGGCGCCGCCCGAAAGCACGGCGTCGACGTGGAATTTCGGCATCGTCGCTGATTTCCACAACACCACGATGGGTGCGTGGCAGGCCAATTTCCAGGTGAACGCGATGCCCGCCACCGCGATTTCGCCGGACCGCCCCACCGGGCTGAGCTTCAAGGTAGCCTACGGCAGCCTGGCCAGCCCGACAGAGGCGACCTACCCCATCGGCCCGGTCGTCAGGAACCACTGGTACCACTTCGTCTACCACGTGAAGTGGTCCTCCGGCGAGGATGGGTTCTTCGACGCATGGGTCGACGGCATGCGCAAGATGGTCTACCGCGGGCCCACGCTGTATCCCGGCCAAGGCTGCTACTTCAAGCTCGCCAACTACCACAGCGCCTTCGGCCAGCCTTCCTCGGTGATTCACGCCCGCGTGGTACGGGGCTCCTCGGCAGGCGCCGTTTCCGCGGGATCGCTGGAAGGCATCGTCCATTTGCGCCAGGCGTCGCGCAGCGGAAGGTAGATCCAGCCCCGGAAGGTCACGGGCACCGTGCATTCGTAGCTGCGCTCGAGCATGCCACCGAAGCTTTTCTTGAACTCGTTGATGCCGGCGCGATCCGGCGCGGATTGGTCCTCGAACAGCCCGCCCCAGTCGTAGCGCGTGACGCCCAGCTCCTTGAACTGCAGCATGTCCTTCCAGTGCAGCCAGCGGTTGGCCCGGCCGACGAGCGCGCGGTAGTCGCTCTCCCGGTCGCGATAGCACGAGCCGGTGTACTGCAGCCACGCCGACTCGCCCGCGAGGACGTAGGCGTGCCAGACCAGCGCCTCGCCGTGCCGGGCGGCCGTCGTGAGGACGAGCTGGCGCGCGTCGCACGCGGCACGCAGCCATGGCGCATCGCAGGGCGCGTGCCCCTTCTGCCGCGCGAAGGTGTCGAAGAACGCGCGGAACTCCTCCAGGCGCGCTTCGGGCTCCAGGATGAACTCCGCCGTCAGTTCATCCTTCGTGTCGGCGCGCCTGATTTTGTACCGGCAGTCCTTGCCGAACCGGGCGGCGATCGCGTCCGCCGCTACGCAAAGGTCGGTGACGATGGACAAGAACGGGACGCAGCGGGCCTGCGCAATCGGCGCATGCCGGCAGTGATAGCACACAATGTCCACACCGCAATGGCGCGGCGGTTCCTCGTCGTACCAAACATCCCCGTACTTCGCGCCGCGGCCCTCGATACGGATCATCCGGGCACCATCGAGTTCGCGTTCGCGGCCGCGCCAGCGGCTTTCCTGCCCACCGGCGCGCTCGCCGATTCCTGCGTTTTCACCCAGTGATCCCGGAACTCCGCGAGCGTCATGCCGCGGCACCCGCGGGCGAGTTCCTCGAACAGGATCTCCAGGCTTTCGTACAGACGGTCGATCTGTGCGGCGCCCTGGAACATCGGGCTGCCGCCCGGCATGAGTTCCGAAGAGTGCAGCATGAACTCCAGATGGGGCGGCCTTTGGTCCCGGGCCCGGCGTGCCAGTTCCAGCATGGCATCGAGATTGTGCTTTTCCAGCAATGGCACAGGACATAGCCAACGCCGCTCCGGCGATATTCTCCTGACAATCCGGCGCAGGTGATGGGGCAAGCGATAGGCCCAGGGCCAACGCCGGTAGAGCCTGCTGGGCAAGACGGTCATCGGGACCTCGAGCAGCCCTGCGCTGGACGCCTTGGAGATATCCGGGGACGCGAGCAAGTAGGGTCGATCGGGGAACGACGTGTAGTCCGAGCCGCCGTTCCCATCCGGGTCACCCGGCGTCGCGCGCCAGTCGACGCCCGGCGTCACGGAGCAGTCCACCCGGTAGCCTTCGTCGAGCAGCATGCCGGCGTAGCGCGCATCGAACGCCCAGCGCCCGGCGCGGTGACTGACCATCTTGCGGCCGAACCTGTCCTCCAGGAGGCGGGTCATGACCCGGATCTTCTCGCGCATGATCCGGTCCGGATACTCGATGAGGAAAGGCTGGTGCGAGAAGTCGTCGCCGGTCAGCGCTTCGAGCGGCGGCGAATTCCAGGCGTGCAGGTGCATGCCGACTTCGCATGCGCCGCGCGACACGACGTCGCGCGCGAAATCCACGAACACGTCGGACATCGCCATCTCGTAGTTCGTCAGGTACACCGGCTTGAAGTGGAATTTCTCGCACAGCCGCTGGAAGCGCGGCAGGTACGCCGCATTGCGGGTGGTGATGGCACGCGGCTTCGCCCAGAGATTGTCGCCCTCGGTGTCGACCGTGACGATGAACGGGATTTCAGGCATGCGGCACTTCCCGGGACGGCATGCCCTCGATGTCCGGCCTGCCCGCATGCATGGCTCTGGCGAAGGTGTCGAGGTAGGTGGAAAGGATCGCGTCGTCGGCAAAATTGCGCGCCATGTAGCCCCGGCAGCGCTCGCCCGCCGCCTGCCGGGCATCCGGCGAGGCGAGCAGCGCGGCGATGGCGCCGACGAACTGGTCCGTCGTGCGCGCGGCGAACCCCAGCCCCTCGCGCTCGATGACGCGATCCGGGTCGATGAGCGTCACGACGGGCACGCCGCGGACCCAGGCTTGCAGGTAGGTGTTCGGGAAGCCTTCCACGTCGGAGGTGTTGAGCAGCAGCCTGGCGCGGCCGTACAGGCTGCAAGTGTCCGCGTACGACAGGCCGCCGTGAAAAGTCAGATTGGCGCAGGCCGCCGCCGCGTCGCGCACCTGCCGGTAGAGCGGCTCCTCGCCCGGCAATGCCCCGCCCACCATGTGGAAGCGGACCTGCGGCATCCGCGAGGCGAGCCATAGCACGCGGTCCGGTCGCTTCACGCGCCGGATATTGCCCACCCAGAGGACGTCCAGGTCCTGCGCCGGAGCCATCAGCGGCGGCTCCACCAGCATGCCCGCCACCCGGCTTGCCAGCCCGTAGCTGCGCTTGAGCGTCT
>DASTTC010000477.1:0-4431 GCA_035760345.1 Burkholderiales bacterium
GCCGTGGGCTTCGTCGTCGGCCTGGGCTACACCAACCCGCACCTGTCGCCCTACGAGGAATTCCAGCGCTACAAGACGCACCCCGCGATCCGCGGCACCTTTGAAGGGGGCAAACGCGTGGCCTACGGCTCGCGCGCCATCACCGCGGGCGGGCTGCAGTCGCTGCCCAAGCTCGTCTTCCCGGGCGGCTGCCTGATTGGCGACGACGCCGGCTTCCTCAATGCGTCGCGCATCAAGGGCAGCCACGGCGCGATCAAGTCGGGCATGCTGGCCGCGGAGGCGGCGCATGCGGCGCTGGCGGCGGGTCGCGCGGCGGACGAGCTGGCGGACTATCCGCAAGCGTTCCGGCAGTCGTGGTTGTTCGACGAGCTATACCGGGCACGCAACTTCAAGCCGTGGATGTCCAAGGGCCTGTACACGGGCTCGCTGATGGTCGGCATCGACCAGATCGTCTTCGGCGGCAAGGCGCCGTGGACACTGCGCCACGCGCATGCCGACCACGAGACGCTAAAGAATAAGGCCGAGGTCCCGCCCATCGCCTACCCCAGGCCCGACGGCAAGCTGACCTTCGATCGCCTCACGTCGGTGTCCTTTTCCAACACCAACCACGCCGAGGACCAGCCGGTGCACCTCACGCTGAAGGACGCCTCGGTGCCGGTGGCGGTGAACCTCGAGCTGTACGACGCGCCCGAGCAGCGCTATTGCCCCGCCGGCGTGTACGAGATCGTGCGCGACGACGCTGGCCCGCGCCTGCAGATCAACGCGCAGAACTGCGTGCACTGCAAGACCTGCGACATCAAGGACCCGACGCAGAATATCGTCTGGGTGGTGCCCGAGGGCGGCGGCGGGCCCAACTACCCCAATATGTGAGCGGCCCCGGCGTTGGCCAGCAGCGCCGCCATTTCGGCGGCGGGCACCGGCTTGCTGAACAGATAGCCCTGCATTTCGTCGCAGTTAAGCAGGCGCAGCAGGCGCGACTGCTCCTCGGTCTCGACGCCCTCGGCCACCACCTTGAGTCTGAGCGAGTGCGCCAGGTTGATGATGGTGGACACCAGGGCCAGCCCCTGCGGCCCGGCGGTCATGTCGGTGACGAACGAGCGGTCGATCTTCAGCGTGTCCACCGGCAGCTTGGCGAGGTAGCTCAACGAAGAAAAGCCGGTGCCGAAGTCGTCGATGGCGATCGTTACGCCCAGAGCGCGGATCGCCTGCAGGCTGGCAATGCTGTGCTTGATGTCCTCCATGATCAGGCTCTCGGTGATCTCCAGTTCCAGTCCCGCCGCCGCCTGCGCGTCGACGCCGATGGCCTGCTTGATTTCGTCGATAAAGCCGCGATTGCGCAGTTGCAGCGGCGACACGTTAACCGCGATGCGTACCGCGGGAAGTCCCGCAGCCCGCCAGCGCAGGTAGTCCGAGAGGGCTTTCCTGAGCGCCCAGCGCCCGACTTCGGTAATCAATCCGGTTTCTTCCAGGATCGGGATGAACCGTCCCGGCGGCACCAGGCCGGTGCGCGGATCGTTCCAGCGGATCAGCGCCTCGGCGCTGGACATCTTGCCGCTCACGAGGTTCACCTTGGGCTGGTAATGGAGCACGAACTCCTCGTTGACGAGCGCCTGGCGCAGCTGGTTTTCCAGCGTGAGTTTGGCGGTCACCGTTTCGGTCATTGCCTGCGTGTAAAACAGGTATCGATCGCCGCCCGCCTTGGCCTTCTTGAGCGCGGCCTCGGCGTTCCGGAACAGCGTGTCGGCGTTTACTCCGTCATCCGGAAACAGCGCCGCGCCGACCTTCGCGGCGATGCGGAACACCGAGTCGTTCAGGCGGAACTGATGCTCCAGTAGGGCTGCCATCGATTTCTCGACAAGTCGCGCCACGTCGCCGCCTTGCTTTACTTGCGGCAGCACGATGGCGAAATGGTCCGCGTCCACGCGTGCGAACAGGTTGGCGTCCCCCAGGGTGCGCGTCAGCCACTGCGCCACGAGCTTCAGGAGCGCGTCGCCAGCCGGCCGGCCCAGGCTGTCGTTGATGTTCTTGAAGCGCTCAAGGTCGAACAGGAACAGGGCCAGTTTGTGCCCCTCGCTCGCCGCGCTGCGCATGAACTGCGCCACCCGCTCGAGAAACAGGCTGCGGTTGGCGAGCCCGGTGAGCTCGTCGTAGTAGGCGAGGTAGTCCAGGCGCTCCCGCTTGCCGATATGGTCGATCGCATGCGAGATGTCGCCCGCCAGTTCCAGCAGCAGCTTCATTTCCTCGTCATCGAAAAACGCGGCTTCCCCGGCGTACAGGCCGAGCACGCCGACCGCCTCGTCGGCGACCAGCAGCGGCAGCACCGCCAGGGAGCGCAAGCCGCGCTCCAGGGCTTCCTGCTTCAGCAGCACGCGCGGGTCGAGCGTCATGTCGTCGCTGACCATTGCCTTGCGCTCCCGGATCGCGTCGGCCGACAGTCCGCGCCCCGCGGCGGCGGTGTCGGCCAGGTCCAGCGGCATCATGCGAATGTAATCCTCCCCGACGCCGTGCCAGGCCGCCGGCCGCACCTGCAGGGCCTGGCGGTCGACCAGACCGATCCACGCCATGCGGAATTTTCCGTCCTCGACTGCAATGCGGCAGGCTTCCCGGAACAACTCCTCCTTGTCGCGCACGCGCACAATCAGCGAGTTGATGCCGCTCAGCACGGCGTACACTCGGCTCAGGCGCTTGATCTTGTTTTCCGCCACTTTCTGCTCGGTGATGTCCTCCCCGATGCTTGCCGTCCCGGTGATATCGCCCGCGCCGGATCGCAGCACCGAATTGTTCCAGCGGATAAGCCGGCGCTTGCCCGCACGCGTGAGGATTTCCCGCTCGGCATGCCGTGCCGCGAGCGGATTGCCGAGCAGCGTCGCGAAGCGTTTCCTCACGGCGCCGTGGCACTCGGGCGGTATGAAAAGCCTGAACCAGTCCTGGCCGATGATTTCCTCGCGTCGCCAGCCGGTCAGGCGCAGCAGGTATTCATTGCAGTAGAGGATCCGCGCCTGGCGGTCGAGCATCACTGAAATCAGCTCGACGTTGCCGAGCATGTCGCTGAAGCGACGCTCGCTTTCGTGCAGATTGTCCTTGGTGTGCCGCTCCGCCGTCACGTCCACATGCATCACCACCGCGCCGCCCGCGCTGTCTTCGGCCAGCGGCGTCACCCTCAGCTGGAACCAGCGCTGCTGCGTCGGCGAATGGCAGGAATACTCGATCGAGAAAGTCTTTGTCCTGGACCCCAGGACCGCACCAATGCCCTTGGCGACCTGATGCGCCTCGGTTGCGCCCTCTCCCCGCGCACCAGCGCAGATCTCGAGGTAGTTCACGCCGACGCCGTGTCCCGGGCGCTGGATCGCATTCCCGCCGGCGAATCGCAGCCACGCCTCGTTCACCGAGACGATGAGGCCCTCGGCATCGAGCAAAGCGATATGCGCGGGCAGCGCATCGAGGATTGCGGCCTGCCTGGCGGCCTCGAAATGCCGCAGCTTCTCCTGCGCGCGCTGCAGCAGGAATGCCTGGCCGTCGCGGCCGGCGACCGCATCCACCTGGCCCGCGGTCAACTCCTGCAGGCGCCGATCGGTCTCGTACAGCGTTGCGATCAGCCCCGCGACTTCTGCGCTCGTGTCTCCCTGGAGGCGTGATCGCGCCGGTTTCATCCGGCGTGGTGATGCAGTCCCAGGGCCTGCAGCAGGGGCTGCGTCTGGCTGAGGCTGCCGACGATGCGTCGCGGGGCGGGGGTCGGCGATAGCTTGACCAGCGTCGGCGTCATGAGGATACCGTCCGCCAGCGCGCGCTTGGGATCCCGGAACACGTTCACCACCTCGATCGCGTGCCGGTTCACCAGGTAGGCCTTGCACAGCGAGGTGAGGTTGGCGAGCGCCTGCGCGGAATTCTGCGCATCGCCCGCCACGTAGAGGCGGAACTTGTACTTGGTGGCCTTGCGCCTGGCTTTCATTTGCGCCCCGATGTTTCCGCGTCGGCGCCGCGCAGCTCGCCCATGCGGGTGAGGCCGCGCGACTCCTCGCCCTTGCGGTTCGCGGTGGTGCGCGCGAGCAGCGCTTTCTCGACCTGCTTCGCCTCCAGTTCCACCTGCAGCGCTTTCACCCGCACCAGGAGCTCGGCCTCCTCGGCGTCGAGCCGGACGCGCTTCAACTTGCCGGCCACTTCGGTGACCTCGGTCGCCACGCCCTCGGCGCGTTCCTTTTCCCAGCGCATGGTGCCCATCAGCACCTCGCCGCCCGCGGTGTAGGTATCGGTCAGCGTCACGCCCGCGTCGCTCAGGATCAGCTCGCGCACCTGGTTGGAATGCGCCGTGCCGCGCGACTTGATGATGGCGAGGCCCCGGTTGCGCTCCCCGGCCTGCACCAGGTAGTTGAGGTGGATCCAGGTGTCCGCGAGCGTCGAGATCTGCTGCGACGAGCCGCCTTCCGACTGGCT
>DASTTC010000478.1:0-2460 GCA_035760345.1 Burkholderiales bacterium
TCTGAAGTGGCTCCCCGACCAGGGCTCGAACCTGGGACCTGCGGATTAACAGTCCGTCGCTCTACCAACTGAGCTATCGGGGAACGGAAAAGCCCCGGATTCTACCGGATTACCTTCGCGATCGCGTCCGCGACGTAGCCGATGTTCTTCGCGTTGAGCGCGGCGACGCAGATGCGCCCCGTCTCGATAGTGTAGATGGAATACTCGGCGCGCAGGCGCTCCACCTGCGCCTTGTTGAGACCGGTGTAGGAGAACAGGCCGCTCTGCCGCAGCACGAAAGACCAGTCCGTCCCGGGCACGCGTTGCGCGATTCCCTCGGCCAGCGCCTTGCGCATCGCCTTGATGCGCTCGCGCATGGCGCCGAGTTCGGTTTCCCACTGCCGGCGCAACTGAGGATCGGTCAGCACGCGCGCGACGATGTCCCCGCCATGCGTGGGCGGGTTGGAGTAGTTGGTGCGCACGAGGTGCTTTAACTGCGACAGCGCGCGCGCCGCCTCGTCGGCGCTGCCGGTGACCAGGCTGAAGGCGCCGACGCGCTCGCCGTACAGCGACAGCGACTTGGAGAAGGAACTGGACAGGAACACCGGCGACATCGCCCCTGCGAACAGCCGCGCCGCGTAGGCATCGACGTCGATGCCCTCGGCGAACCCCTGGTAGGCAAGGTCGAGAAACGGCACTAGGCCGCGCGCCTGCACCACGGCCAGGATCTTGCGCCACTGCTCCTGGCTCAAGTCCACGCCCGTCGGGTTGTGGCAACAAGAGTGCAGCACCACGATGGCGCCGGCGGGAAGCCCCTGCAGCGCGGCGAGCATCGCCTCGAAGCGGATGCCGCGCGTGGCAGGATCGTAATAGGGATACGCGTGCACCTTGAACCCAGCGCCTTCGAACAGGGCGCGGTGGTTCTCCCAGCTCGGATCGCTGATCCAGACCTGCGCCGCCGGACTCAGCTGTCGGAGGAAATCCGCCCCGATCTTGAGACCGCCCGTGCCCCCGAGCGCCTGCACTGTGACTACGCGCTTTTCCTTCAGCGCCGGCGCCTCCGCGCCGAACACCAGCGCCTGCACCGCCTGGTCGTAGGACTTCAGGCCGTCGATCGGCAGGTAGGGCCGCGGCGCGCCCGCCTGCACCTGCTGCTGCTCCACCTGGCGCACGCAGCCGAGCAGCGGCACCTTGCCGTTCTCGTCGTAGTACACGCCCACCCCGAGGTTGACCTTGTCGGGGTTCTGGTCGGCGACGTAGAGCTCGGTGATGCCGAGGATCGGGTCCTTCGGCGCCATCGGTACTGAGGCCAGGAGGGAGGGGGTGTGCGGTGCGTTCATCGTGCTAGCATCTTCCGGTTTTGCCAGCCGAAATTCTACCCGTGGCGCTGACTTTCCCCAATAGTCCGTTCCGGCTGCACCAGCCGTTCGCGCCGGCCGGCGACCAGCCCGAAGCGATCGCGAAGCTGGCCGAAGGCCTGCACGACGGACTCGCGTTCCAGACGCTGCTCGGCGTCACCGGCTCGGGCAAGACCTTCACCATGGCGCAGGTCATCGCGCGCCTCGGCCGCCCGGCGCTGGTGCTGGCGCCGAACAAGACGCTGGCGGCGCAGCTGTACGCCGAATTCCGCGAGTTCCTCCCGGAGAACGCGGTCGAATACTTCGTCTCCTACTACGACTACTACCAGCCCGAGGCCTACGTCCCGGCCCGGGATCTGTACATCGAGAAGGATTCCTCGATCAACGAGCACATCGAGCAGATGCGCCTGTCGGCCACCAAGTCGCTGATGGAGCGTCGCGACGTGGTGATCGTGGCCACGGTGTCGGCGATCTACGGCATCGGCGACCCGTCCGAGTACCACGGCATGATCCTGCACCTGCGCCAGGGCGAGAAGGCGACGCAGCGCGAGGTGATCGCTCGCCTGGTGGCGATGCAGTACGAGCGCAACGAGCTGGACTTCCGGCGCGGCACGTTCCGCGTGCGCGGCGACGTCATCGACGTGTTTCCCGCCGAGCACGCCGAGCACGCCGTGCGCATCTCGCTCGCGGAGGACGAGATCGAGCGGCTGCAGATGTTCGACCCGCTGACGGGCCGCGTGCTGCACGCGCTCACGCGCTTCACGGTGTACCCGTCGAGCCACTACGTGACGCCGCGCGCGACCACGCTGCGCGCCATCGAGGCGATCAAGGCCGAGCTGCGCGGGCGCAGCGAGTTCTTCCACCAGGCCGCCCGGCTGGTGGAGGCGCAGAGGATCGAGCAGCGCACGCGCTTCGACCTGGAGATGCTCGCCGAGCTCGGTTTCTGCAAGGGCATCGAGAACTACTCGCGCCACCTTTCGGGCCGGCGGCCGGGCGAGCCACCGCCCACGCTGATCGACTATCTGCCGCCAGACGCGCTGATGTTCATCGACGAAAGCCACGTCACCATCGGCCAGCTCGGCGGCATGTACAAGGGCGACCGCTCGCGCAAGGAGAACCTGGT
>DASTTC010000479.1:0-5895 GCA_035760345.1 Burkholderiales bacterium
TCCATCTCGCCGCCGAGCGCCTTCCAGCCCGAGTGGCCGCTGGTCATGTAGCTCGCGTCGAACCCGGCTTCGCGCAGCTTGATGGCGGTCCTGCAGCCGACGTGGAAGCCATAGGCGCAGTAGACCACGACCGGATCCGCCTTGGAGAGCTCACCCATCCATTCCTGCACGCGCTCCGGGTCGCGCCAGGTGACGCCCGCCGCGATCTCGCGCTGCCGCGTGTAGTAGTGCCGGGGTCGCGCGTCGATCACCTGCACGGGTTTGCCCGACTTGAGCATTGCCTGCACCTCCTCGACACCCACGCCCGGCACGTCCGCGAACTCCGGCTGCAACAGGGGCCGGGGCGGCGCAACCTTCAGAGCATCCTCGTAGCGCCCCTCGGCGGCGCTCCAGTCGATGCAGCGCATGAACGTATCCACGTAGGCCTTCGCGTTGGCGCCGAAATCCATGTGGTACGCGTGCTCGTACATGTCGAGCGCCAGGATGGGGACGCCGCCCGCGATCGCCTGGTTGTGCTCGGAGGCGTACTGGTTCAGCAGCCGGCCGTCGCGCGGGACGTAGGTGAGCAGCACCCAGCCCGAGCCGCCGCCCAGCGCGTTGCCCATGGCGATGAACTGGTCGCGCCAGCGCAGGTAGGAGCCGAAGTCGCGCGCCAGCGCCTCGCGCATCGCCTCGGTAGGCTGCGTCCCGTCGCCGCCCATGCTGGCGAAGTAGAGCTCGTGCAGCAGCGTCGAGTTGAGCGCGGCGAGTTCCTCGCGCTTCAGGCCGTTGAGGACGTGGCCCGGCGTCTTCGAGTAATCGAGCGCCTCGAGCTGCTCGGCGATGGCGTTCAGGCGCCGCAGCGCCCCGCCGTAGTTGTTCTCGTAGTGGCTCTCGACCAGCTTGAGCGACATGCCGCCGAGCACCCAGGGGCGGCAGTGGATTTGCTTCAGGTGATATCTCATGTTGCGATCCTCCGGTTCAGTGTTCGAGAAAGGCAGAGGTCAGGATCGGCCCCGTGCCGCGGCAAGCCGGCGCGGCCGCAGCGGCGAGCGGCGCCTCTTGCGCCCTGCGCAGGAGCGGGTCGATCCTCCAGAGCGTGCCGGGCGTGCTGCCCACCGCGAAATAGGCGCCGTGCCTGGCCGAGTAGCTGAGCGCGGCGAAGCCCACGTCGCGATCCGCCCGGGCATCGAGCGCCGGGGAGTGGACGGTCACGACGAACGTCTCGGGGTCGACTCGCCAAAGCTTCGGCAGCACGTCGCTCGTCACGATGACTTCGCCCTTCGGGCCCAGCGCGAGGCCTGGCAGGCAGCCGTACGGTGCGCCGGCCCAGTGCCAGCCGGGCAGCGGCAGCGTGATCCGTTGCCGCCTTGCGCGGTCGTGCACCAACAGCCCACCGCTGGACAACCACCAGATGCGGCCGCGCGCGGCATCGACCTGCGAGCCGATCGTCGCCAGGTGCATCGTGGGGGCCACCGAAGCGTGGAGGCTTGACTGCCCGGGCCCGGTCTGGGCAAGGGCGGCCGCCAGCCCGACGAGACCGGCGAGGATGCCGAGGCCTACTGCGGTTGCGTTGCTCATGACGTACTCCTTTCCCGAAGGAAGCTGGAGCAGCGCTTGAGAACGGGTGGCCGTCCTTGGGAACCGGGTGTCTGCGATCGACCCGGCCAGGGAGGCGATCCTGCCGCTGCCCTGCATGGGAGCGCACGTTACGGGGAAGCACGGCGGGCTGTCAATGAGGTGTACGTAGCTTTCGTCACTATAGTGTGATATGTATAACAACAGAATGCAGACGTTCGACGCCCTCGTGCTCAGCCTGCCGGCGCGCGATTCGACGCTGCGCATGCGGGCCTGGCGCGCGCTCAAGGAGGCCGGCTGCGAGGCGCTGCGCGACGGCCTGTACGTGCTGCCGGCCGAGCGCGGCGGCGAGGCGCTGCAGCGCATCGAGGCCGACATCCAGTCCGCCGGCGGCTTCGCCATGCGACTGGAGGTCAGGGCGAAGACCGAGGAGCAGTCGAGGCAGATGCGCGCGCTGTTCGACCGCGGCGCGCAGCACGGGGTCCTGGTGCGCAGCTTCGAGGCGGCCCGGCGCTCACTCGAGCGCCTGGGGCCGCGCCGGGCGCGGACCACCCTTCGCCGACTGGAGCAGGCCTTCGACAGGGTGTCGCGCACCGATTTCTTTCCGGGGGAAGCCAGAGCCCAGGCGGCGGCGGCGCTGGCCGCCCTCAAGGAGCGCTACCGCCAGGCGTTCGCCGGCGGCGAGCCGCGCCCGTCGCGCAGGAAGCTCCGGCCGCGCAACGCCGGCCGCTATCGTGCCCGGGTGTGGACGACGCGCGGCAATCCCTGGGTCGACCGGCTGGCGAGCGCCTGGCTGATCAAGCGATTCATCGATCGCGAGGCCCGCTTCGCCTGGTTCGAGCTTCCGAGCCAGCGGCCCAGGGGCGCGATCGGTTTCGATTTCGACGGCGCCGAGTTCACGCACGTGAAGAACCGGGTGACGTTCGAGACGCTGCTCGCGAGCTTCGGCCTGCAGGACGATGCCGCGCTTGCCGCCATCGGCGCCGCGGTGCACTTCCTGGACATCGGCGGCATTCCGGTGGCCGACGCGAAGGGTCTGGAGACGCTGCTGCGCGGGGCGAAGGAAAGGGCGAAGAGCGACGACGCGCTGCTCGCGGAAGCGATGCGGGTCCTCGACCTGCTCTATTCAGCGTACCGCGGGGGCGCTCAGGCGTAGCCGACCACGCGCGGCACGGCTGTCAAGCGCGCCCTACCCAGGTGAGCGCCGCATCGAGCGCCTCCCGGCGGCCCGCGTGCGAGGTGTCATAGCCGGGGAGCTTGGCGACCCGACTGGCGAACGCGGGACTCTTCAGCCCGTCGAGCAGCGCCTTCAGCGCGGCGCCGCGCAGCGCCGCCCTGGCGCAGGCGAAGAAGTAGCGCTCGACGGCGAGGGGCGTGAAGGCGAGCCTGAAGCGCGTGGCGTCCGCGCGCAGGCCGAAGCCGGCGTCGGCGCGCCCCGCCGCGACCGCCTCGGCGACGGAGCGCTCGCCGCCCGCGCCGGCCTGGCGATGGATGAAGCGCACGCCGGGGCGCGCGAGGTCGTGTACGCCGCGGATGCGCGCCCCGGGCCGCGCGATGAGGCCCTGCTCGCGCGCCACGAAGTGGATCAGCGTGTGCTTGCGCGGGTCGAGCCAGCGCCCGAGGGCCGCGGCCGCGGCGGCCGCCCTGGGCAGCGCATTGGCGACGTGGAAGCCCGCGAGGTCGCACTCGCCGCGCGCGAGCGCGGCGAGGCCTTCGTCCGCGCCGCCGAACACCACCTCGAGCTCGAGGCTCGCGGAGCAGGCCTCGCTCAGTCCGGCGAGCGCAAGGTCGTGGCTGGCGTGCATCTTCAGGCGCGGGCGAGTACCGGGCAGGGCATCGGCCAACAGCGCCGGAATCTCCGCCCGCAGCCGCTCGAAATGCTCGCCCAGGCCCTCGCGCACGCGCTCGTCCGCCGCCAGTACCTTGCGGCCCAGCGCGCTCAAGCTGGCGCGGCGCCCGCGCTGCATGTCCACCAGCGGCGCGCCGAACAGGCGCGCGCCCTCGCTCAACGCGCCCCAGGCCGAGCGGTAGGACAGGCCCGCCTCGCGTGCCGCCTCGCGCAGCGACGCGGCACGCGCCAGCGCCGCGAGCAGGCGCAGCAGTACGCGGCCGCGCTCGCGCGGGAAGTCCCGGCCGCAGAGCCAGGCATGGTCGAACTCGACGGCGAAAGTGGTATGCATGTGGGTGCCTATTTAATTCCAGCAGAGGGGGCGTGTAAAGTCAGTTCATGGAACATAGTATGCAATTGGATGCATAAGTGGCGACGCACGCGATCTTCGCCGACCCGCGCCTGTGGCAGATCGTCGGCCTGAGCCTGGCGGTGAGCCTGTCGGCCGTGGTGTGCGCCACGCTGCTCGGGCTGCCGCTCGGCGCCGCCATCGCGGTCGGGCGCTTTCCGGGCCGTCAGGCGGTGATCGTGGTGCTGAACGCGCTGATGGGCCTGCCGCCCGTGGTGGTGGGCCTGTTCGTCTATCTGCTGCTGTCGCGTGCCGGCCCGCTCGGCGAACTCGGCCTGCTGTTCACGCCTCCCGCGATGGTCATTGCGCAAACGATCCTCATCGTGCCGATCATCGCCGCGCTCGCGCGCCAGGCGGTCGAAGACGCCTGGCGGGAGTACGAGGAGCAACTGCGCTCCCTCGGCGTGCAGGGGATGCACGGCGCGCTGACGGTGCTGTGGGACATCCGCTTCTCGCTGCTGACTGCGGTGCTGGCAGGCCTGGGGCGCGCAAGCGCCGAAGTGGGCGCAGTGATGATCGTCGGCGGCAACATCGACGGCGTCACGCGCGTGATGACCACTACCATCGCGCTGGAGACCTCCAAGGGCGACCTGCCCCTGGCGCTGGGGCTGGGCATCGTGCTGATCGCCATCGTGCTCGCGCTGAACGCCGGCGCGCACCTGGTCAAGGAAGCGGCACAGCGGAGGCACGGATGAGCGCCATCCTGCCGCTGCGGCTGGAGGGCGTGTCGTTTGCGGCCGGCGGACGCACCATCATCCCGAGCCTCGATCTGACGCTCGAGGCGGGCGCCAGCACCATCATTCTGGGCGCCAACGGCGCGGGCAAGAGTGTGCTGATGCGCCTGATGCATGGGCTGCTTGCGCCAAGCACAGGGCGCGTTGTCTGGAGCACTGAGGGGCCGCGGCGGCGACAGGCGATGGTGTTCCAGCGCCCGGTGATGCTGCGCCGCTCGGCGCTCGCCAACGTGGTGTACGCCCTCGACGCGGCGGGCGTGCCGGTGGGGCAGCAGGCGCGTCTCGCGCGCGAGGCGCTGCAGGAGGTGGGTCTGTCGCACGTGGCCGGGCGTGCCGCGCGGGTGCTCTCCGGCGGCGAGCAGCAGCGCCTCGCCCTGGCACGCGCCTGGGCGCTGCATCCGGAGGTGCTGTTTCTGGACGAACCGACGGCGAACCTCGACCCCGGCGCGACGCGCGAGATAGAGTCGGTGATCAAGGCGTTCGACGTCGCGGGCACCAAGATCGTGATGTCTACGCACAACCTCGGCCAGGCGCGGCGCCTGGGCGACGAAGTCATTTTCCTGCACCAGGGGCGCGTGGCGGAGCGCGCGCCGATCGAGAAGTTTTTCCCGCGACCGGCCTCTCCCGAGGCGGCGATTTTCGTCAAAGGGGAGTTGCCATGGGCCTAGCGGCGGCAGCGCTGATCGGATTTATCACCGTAGCTTCCACCACCTCGACCGAGCAGTCGGGCCTGTTCAAGCACCTGCTACCGGCCTTCGAGAAGAAGGCGGGCATCCAGGTGCGCGTGGTGGCCCTGGGCACCGGCCAGTCGCTCGACATGGGCAAGCGCGGCGACGCGGACGTGGTGTTCGTGCATGCGAAACAGCTCGAGGAGAAATTCGTCGCCGAGGGCTTCGGCGTGAAGCGCTTCGAGGTCATGTACAACGATTTCGTGCTGGTGGGACCGAAGTCTGATCCGGCCAAGGTCGGTGGCACGAAGGACATCGTCGCGGCGCTCAGGAAGATCAAGACGGCGCAGGCGCCGTTCGCTTCGCGGGGCGACAAGAGCGGCACCCATTTCGCCGAACTTCAGCTGTGGCAGGCCGCGGGCATCGATATCGAGAAGTCGAAGGGACCGTGGTACCGGGACACGGGATCCGGCATGGGGCCGACGCTGAATACGGCCTCGGGCATGAATGCGTATGCGCTCACCGACCGGGGCACCTGGCTCTCATTCAAGAACCGGAGCGACCTGGTGATCTCGGTGGAAGGCGACCAACGCCTGTTCAACCAGTACGGCGTGATCCTGGTCAATCCGGCAAAACACCCGCACGTAAAGAAGGACATGGGCCAGACCTTCATCGACTGGATCGTTTCACCGGACGGGC
>DASTTC010000480.1:0-3348 GCA_035760345.1 Burkholderiales bacterium
CGCGTCTGGCCGTGCAGCATGCGCGTCTGCGCGAACGACAGGTACAGGCGCCGGCGCGCGCGCGTGAGCGCCACGTACATCAGGCGCCGCTCCTCCTCGAGGCTGCTCTTTTCCAGCAGGCTCTGCTCGTGCGGGAACAGGCCTTCTTCGAGGCCGCTGACGAACACGGCCTCGAACTCCAGGCCCTTGGCCGAGTGGATGGTCATGAGCTGCAGCGCCTCCTGGCCCTCGCCGGCCTGGTGCTCGCCCGCCTCGAGCGCCGCATGCGTGAGGAAAGCAACGAGCGGATCGGCATCCTCGCCCGACTCGATCTCGATGTCCTCGACGCTGAAAGCGGCCGCCGCGTTCACCAGCTCGCCCAGGTTCTCCAGCCGATCGGCGCCTTCGCGCTCGCGCTTGAAGTGCTCGAGCAGCCCGCTCTTCGCGACCACGTGCTCCACCTTCTCGGCCAGCGTCAGGCCCTGCACCTCCTCGCGCAGCGACTCGATCAGCGCCACGAACGGCGCCGCCTTGCCCGGGTCCGCCAGCGCCGTCTCGTAGAGGTTGCGGCCCGCGGCCTTGGCCGCATCCTGCAGCGCTTCGAGCGTGCGCGCGCCGATGCCGCGCGTGGGAAAGTTCACCACGCGCAGGAACGCGTTGTCGTCCGCGGGCAGCGCCACCAGGCGCAGGTAGGCGAGCGCGTGCTTCACCTCGGCGCGCTCGAAAAAGCGCAGCCCCCCGTACACGCGATACGGCAGCCCCGCGGTGAACAGGGCGTGCTCCAGCACCCGCGACTGCGCGTTCGAGCGGTACAGCAGCGCGATCTGGTCGAGGCGCGCCTCGTCGCGCTTGAGCGCGCGGATCTCCTCGACGATCCAGCGCGCCTCGTCGACGTCGGACTGCGCCTCGAACACCCGTAGCGCCTCGCCCGCGCCCGCCGCCGTCCACAGGTTCTTGCCCAGGCGCCCCGTGTTGTGGGCGATGAGGGCGTTGGCGGCATCCAGGATGTTGCCCTGCGAGCGGTAGTTCTGCTCCAGGCGCACCACCTTCGCCACGCGGTATTCGCGCTCGAAGTCCGCCATGTTGCCCACGTTCGCGCCGCGGAAGGCGTAGATCGACTGGTCGTCGTCGCCGACCGCGAACAGGCTCGCGCCCGGCCCGGCGAGCAGCTTGAGCCAGCGGTATTGCAGCTTGTTGGTGTCCTGGAACTCGTCCACCAGCAGGTGGCGAAAACGCGCGCGGTAGTGCTCGCGCAGCGGCTCGTTCCTGGACAGCAGCTCGTAGCTGCGCAACAGCAGCTCCGCGAAATCCACCACACCCTCGCGCCGGCACTGCTCGTCGTAGGCGGCATACAACTCCACCTGGCGGCGCGTCGTCTCGTCGGTCACCGGCACGTCGGCCGCGCGCAGGCCCTCTTCCTTCCTGCCCATGATGAAGTACTGCACGTCGCGCGGCGCAAAGCGATCCTCGTCCACGTTCATGGCGCGCAGCAGCCGCTTCACCGCGACGAGCTGGTCCTGCGAGTCGAGGATCTGGAACTCGCGCGGCAGTCCCGCTTCCCGATGATGCGCGCGCAGCATGCGGTTGCACAGGCCGTGAAACGTGCCGATCCACATGCCGCGCGGGTTCACGGCGATCATCGCCGACAGGCGCGTGAGCATCTCGCGCGCCGCCTTGTTGGTGAAGGTCACCGCCAGCACGCCGGCCGGCGACACCGCGCCGGACTGCAACAGCCAGGCGATGCGCGTGGTGAGCACGCGCGTCTTGCCGCTGCCCGCGCCAGCGAGGATCAGCGCGTGGCCTTCGGGCAGCGAGACGGCGGCGAGCTGTTCGGGGTTGAGGTGTTCGAGGTGGAGCGACAAAGCGCTCCGATTATACGCGGCGCGACTACTCGAGCCGGATGTTCAGGTCCTTGATCAGCCTTGCGTACTTCGCGTAGTCCTCGCGGTACTGGCGCTGCACATCCGCCGGCGTGCCCCCTACCGGCTCCAGGCCAAGCTTCGCGTAACGCTCGCGCACCGCGGGCTCGGCAAGCGCCTTGCTCACCTCGGCGGCAAGGCGCGTGGTCACGTCGGTCGGCGTGCCCGCCGCCACGAACAGGCCCAGCCATTGCTCGAGCACCAGGCCGCGCATGCCCGCTTCCTGGTAGGTCGGCACTTCGGGCAGCGATTGCGAGCGCGCTGCCGTCGTCTGCGCGATGATCTTGATCCTCCCCGAGCGGTGGTGCGGCAACAGCGGCGTGTTGCCCAGGGAGCCGATCGGCACCTGGCCGCCGACCAGATCGTTCACCGCCTGCCCGCCGCCCTTGTAAGGCACATGCGTGAGCTGGATGCCGGCGAGCTGCGCGAACCACTCGCCCGCCATGTGCTGGATCGAACCGGCCCCCGAGGTGGCGTAGCCCAGGCCCGGCTTCGCCTTGGCCGCCGCGATCAGCTCCGCGACGTTGCTCACCCCGACGGAAGTGTGCACCGCCAGCACCACGGGCTGGCGCGTGAGCTGCACCACCGGCACCAGGTCCTTCGCCGGATCAAAGCTCAGGTTCTTGAACAGGTGCGGGTTGGAGGCGAGCGAGTCCGCCGAGGCGAGCACGGTGTGCCCGTCCGCGGGCTGCTTCACCACGTAGTCGGCGGCGATGTTGCCCGCCGCGCCGGCCCGGTTCTCCACGATCACCGGCTGCCCGAGCGAGCGCGACAGCGATTCCTGGATGCTGCGCACAGCGACGTCGGTGGAGCCGCCGGCGGCGAACGCGACGATTACGCGTACCGGCTTCGAGGGCCAAGCCTGAGCGTGCGCCGCGATGCTCGCAGCGAGGATAAGGAAGGCGAAAAGGGTGCGAGTCATGGGGTGATCCTCCTCTGCCCGCACCCTACCAAGAAACAGCCCTACCTGGATACGGTCGGCGCCTCGACGCCCGCGGTGCCGCGCAGGCGCTCGGCGAGCACCTCGGCGTCTTCCTTGCTCGCCAGGCGCGAGATGCGCACCAGGTAGTCGTGGCCGTCGTTCGACTTCACCGGCAGGATCGCGGCGGCGTAGCCGGCGTCGCGCAGGCGGTCGTACACCTCGAGCGCCGCGCGCTGGGTGGCGGCGCGCGCCAGGGTCAGCTTCCACTGGCCGCCGCTGCGCGCCGCGCCGCGACCCTCCGCGATTTCGGTTTCCCGGGCCCATTGCGCGAGCTGCGTTGCGTCGACCAGGCCCACGGGCTGCGTTTCGCCCTTCAGGCGCTGGTAAAACTGGCGCGGCTGGTCCATCAGCACCGGGGTCTCGCCCTCGGCGCCGACCTCGATCGTGCCTTCGATCAGGCAGACGATCTCGCGCTCGGGCGCGGACTTGCCCCACAGGTCGGTGCCGCGAATGCCGGCGGTGACGGTG
>DASTTC010000481.1:0-3442 GCA_035760345.1 Burkholderiales bacterium
TCGGCAAGAACGCCGACACGCCGATGGAGCACGCCGGCGACGACTACGCGATGTGCCTCGAGCGCGTGTACGCGCGCGCGAGCTACGTCACGATCAACGTCTCATCGCCCAACACGAAGAACCTGCGCGACCTGCAGGAGAATCGCGCGCTCGACGCCCTGCTCTCGCAGCTCGCGGCCCTGCGGGAGCAACTCGCCGAGCGCCACGGCCGGCGCGTGCCGCTGGCGCTGAAGGTCTCGCCCGATCTCGAGGCGGCGCAGGTGCAGGGCATTGCCGAAGCGGTGCGCCGCCATCGCATCGAGGGCGTCATCGCCGCCAACACGTCGCTGTCGCGCGAAGGGGTCGAGGGCCAGCGCCACGCCGACGAGGCGGGCGGCCTGTCGGGCGCGCCGATCCGCGCGCGCGCCACCGCCACCCTCGCCGCGCTGGCGTCGGCGCTCAAAGGCGAGGCCGACCTCATCGGCGTCGGCGGCATCCTGCGCGGCGCGCACGCGGTGGAAAAGCTCGACGCCGGGGCGTCGCTGGTGCAGTTGTACACTGGACTGATCTACCAGGGCCCGGACCTCGTCGCCGAATGCATATCGGCCTGCCGAAAGAGATCAAAGACGGCGAGTTCCGCGTCGGCCTGACACCGGCCGGCGTCGAGTCGCTCGTGCGCGCCGGCCATGCGGTGAGCTTCGAGCCAGGTGCGGGCGCCGAGAGCGGCTTCGCCGACGACGATTACCTGCGCGCGGGCGCTCGCCCGGGCGATCCGTGGAGCGCCGAGCTCATCGTCAAGGTGAAGGAATTGCAGCCCGCAGAGTGGCGCAAGCCGCGGCCGCAGCAGACCGTGTTCGGCTTTCAGCATTTTGCGCCCGACGCGCGACTGCTCGACGCGGCGCTTGCCTCGGGCGCCACCTTTGTCGCCTTCGAGACAGTGGGAGAGGCAAGCGGACTGCCCATCCTCTCTCCGATGTCGGCGATCGCAGGCCGACTCGCCGTGCAAGTCGGCGCCTGGTGCCTGCAGAAGCAGAACGGGGGCAGCGGCGTGCTGCTGCCGGGCGTGGTCGGCGTCGCCCCGGGACGAGTCATCATTCTCGGCGCGGGCAATGTCGGCGCGAACGCCCTTGCCGTCGCGAAAGGCATGGGCGCGTCGGTCAAGATGTACGCGAAGTCCGAGAAGCGCTTTGCGCCGCTGCGCGAGCGCTACCCCGACGTCGCCTTCTCCACGGCGGCGCCTGAGATCGCGGACGCCGACCTGGTCGTCGGCGGCGTGCTGACGCCCGGGCAGATGTCGCCCAAGCTGATCACGCGCAAGATGCTGCGCGCCATGCGCCCCGGCTCGGCCCTGGTCGATGTCGGCATCGACCAGGGCGGCATCGCCGAAACCTCGCGCCCCACCAAGCACAGTGCGCCGATCTACGTCGAGGAAGGCGTGGTGCACTACTGCGTGCCGAACATGCCCGCCGCCTGCGCGCGCACGGCGAGCCTTGCGCTCGAACAGGCGCTCCTGCCCTACGCGCTCAAGCTCGCCGCGGACGAAACCGACGCCGACCTGCAGACCGGCGTGCAGGTGAAGGCGGGCAAGGTCGTGCACGCGCAGCTCGCGCGCGACACGGGTCGATGAAGCGCGCCACCGTCGCTCTGATCGACGAAGCGCGCTGCATCGGCTGCGTGCGCTGCATCGACGCTTGCCCGGTGGACGCGATCGTCGGCGCTCGCGGCTTCATGCACACCGTGGTCGTGGAGCTCTGCGTAGGCTGCGATCTCTGCCTGCCGCCCTGCCCGGTCGACTGCATCGACGTGGTGCCGGCGCCCGCCCCCCGGACGGCAGCCGATGCGCGCGCGGCCAAGGCGCGCGCCGCGGCACGCAAGCAGCGCCTGGCGCGTCGCGCGGCGGTGCCGACAAGCGATCGCGCGCGCCGCCGCGCCGTTCTGGCCGCGGCCCTGGCGAACAAGCGATGAGCCCCGCCAAGCGCGAGGAGCTGTTCCGGCGCCTGCAGGCCGCGAACCCCGAGCCGCAGAGCGAACTCGCCTACCGCACGCCTTTCGAGCTGCTGGTCGCCGTAGTGCTCTCGGCGCAGGCGACCGACAAGTCGGTGAACCTCGCCACCGCGAAGCTCTTTGCGCGCGCAAGCACGCCGCAGGCGCTGCTCGCGCTCGGCGAGCAGAAGCTCGCCGAGGCCATCCGCACCATCGGCCTGTACCGCAACAAGGCGAAGCACGTGATCGCTCTGTCGAGGATGCTCGTCGAGCAGCACGGCGGAGAGGTTCCCAGGTCGCGCGAAGCGCTGGAAGCGCTGCCGGGGGTGGGCCGCAAGACGGCGAATGTGATCCTGAACGTCGCTTTCGGCGAGCCCACCATCGCGGTCGATACCCACGTCTTTCGCGTCGCCAACCGTACCGGGCTCGCGCCCGGCAAGGTCCCGCGCGAGGTGGAGGACAAGCTCCTGAAGGTCGTGCCCGAGGCCTACCGCCGGCACGCGCACCACTGGCTGATCCTGCACGGGCGCTACGTGTGCCTCGCGCGCAAGCCCGGCTGCCCGGAGTGCGTGATTCGCGACCTGTGCGCCTACAAGCCGAAGACGAAGGCGTAGGGTGGGCGCATGGCCCACCTTACGGTATCAGCGTTGGTAGTGCAGGTCGGAGGGCTGGCTGGCGAACCAGGCCGCGAGGTCTTCGATGTCCCGCGTCGAGAGCGATGCGGCGAAGCCCTTCATGATGGCGTTGTTGCGCTTGCCCGATTTGTAGTCCTGCAGCGTCTTCACCAGGTAGTCGTAGTGCTGCCCGGCGAGGACCGGGTTCTCCGGCGCGGTCGGCTTGTTGCCGGCCGGGCCATGGCAGGCCGCGCACACCTGCGCCGCCTTTTGCTTGCCCGCGTCGGCCTTGCCGGCCGCCTGGGCCGCGCCGGCCAGGGCCAGCGCCGCCACCGCGATCATGAGCCGACTCATTTGCCGCCTCCGTAGTAGGCCGCGAGGACCGCGATGTCGGCGTCGCTCAAGCTCGCCGCGATGCCGCGCATCGAGGGGTGCCCGCGCTCGCCCGAGCGGTAAGCCTTCAGCGCGTTGGCGATGTAGCGGGCGCTCTGCCCGCCGATCTTGGGCACGTGGTACACGGCCGGATACGCGGTCTTGTAGCCGGGTACGCCGTGGCAGCCGATGCACATCGAGATCTTGTCGTGCGCCGCGTCTGCCGCGGGCTGTTGCGCCGCGGCGGCGGCGCTGGCCGCGACCAGCGCGGCGGCCATGAGGATGCGAGCGAGCATGGTTCTGGAGTGGGCCGGGGTAAAAAAGACCGCGCGATTATAATGCGCTTTTTCCGCCAAGGAACCGCGATGCGCTTCACCGGATCGGCCGAATACGTTTCCACCGAGGACCTCACGCTCGCGGTGAACGCGGCGATCACGCTGCAGCGGCCGCTGCTGGTGAAGGGCGAGCCCGGCACCGGCAAGACGATGCTCGCG
>DASTTC010000482.1:0-2643 GCA_035760345.1 Burkholderiales bacterium
GCGAACGCCTCCTTCTCGAACACACCCACCGGCCCGTTCCAAACGATGGTGCCCGCATCCTGCAGCGTCTTGGCGTAGGTGGCGGCCGTCTGCGGCCCGATGTCGAGGATCATTTCGTCGGCAGCCACCGCCTCGGCCGACCTCACGGCGCCCGCGCCCTCCATGCTCTTGGCCACTACCACGTCGGTCGGCAAAGGCACGTCGGTCGCCGACGCGATGCGCTTCGCCTCGTCCACCAGATCGGGCTCGGCGAGCGACCTGCCGATCGGCTTGCCGGCGGCGAGCAGGAACGTATTGGCGATTCCCCCGCCCACGATCAGGCGGTCGACCTTCTTCGCCAGTTCCGCCAGCGCGGTGAGCTTGGTGGAGACCTTGGAACCGGCGACGATCGCCACCAGCGGCCGCGCCGGATGGGCGAGCGCCTTGCCCAGCGCGTCGAGCTCGGCCGACATCAGCGGGCCGGCGCAGGCGACTTTGGCGAAGCGCGCCGCGCCGTGCGTGGTCGCTTCCGCGCGATGCGCGGTGCCGAAGGCATCGTTCACGTAGACGTCGCACAGCGCCGCGATCTTCCTCGCCAGCGCCTCGTCGTCCTTCTTCTCGCCCTTGTTGACGCGGCAGTTCTCGAGCAGCACCACCTCGCCCGGCTTCACCGCCACGCCGCCCACCCAGTCGCGCTTGAGCGGCACCTCGCGCCCGAGCAGCTCGCCGAGGCGCCTGGCGACCGGCGCCAGCGAGTCCTCGGGCCGCAATTCGCCTTCCTTCGGACGCCCGAGGTGCGAGGTCACCATCACCGCGGCGCCTTGGTCCAGCGCCATGCGTATGCCGGGCACGGAGGCGCGGATGCGGGAGTCGTCGGTAACGTTGCCGGCTTCGTCCTGCGGCACGTTCAGGTCGGCCCGGATGAACACGCGCTTGCCGCGCAGCTCCTGATCCGCCATGCGCTTGAAGCGCATGCGGCTATTTCGCGTTCATCAGCGCAACCGCGGCGTCGAGCATGCGATTGCTGAAGCCCCACTCGTTGTCGTACCAGGAGCACACCTTCACCAGCGTGCCGCCCGAGACGCGCGTCAGCGTCTCGTCGAAGATCGAGCTCGCCGGGTTGTGGTTGAAGTCCGAAGACACCAGCGGCTCGGTGTTGTACTCGAGGATGCCCTTCAAGTCGGTGTCGGAAGCCTGCTTCACCGCGCGATTCACCTCCTCCACCGTGGTCGCCTTCTTCGCCACGAAGGTCAGGTCCACGATCGAGACGTTGATCGTCGGCACCCGGATGGAAAAGCCGTCCAGCTTGCCGTTCAGGTGCGGCAGCACCAGGCCCACCGCGGCAGCGGCCCCGGTCTTGGTCGGGATCAGGTTGTGGGTGGCCGAGCGCGCGCGGCGCAGGTCCTTGTGGAACACGTCGGTCAGCACCTGGTCGTTGGTAAAGGAGTGGATGGTGTTCATCAGCCCCGACACCAACCCGACGCGGTCGTCGAGCGCCTTCACCAGCGGCGCGAGGCAGTTGGTGGTGCAGGAGGCGTTGGAGATCACCGTGTCGGAGGCCTTCAGCTCGCCGTGGTTGACGCCCATGACGATGGTGCGGTCGACGTCCTTGTCGCCCGGCGCCGATATGATCACCTTCCTGGCGCCGGCGGCGAGATGGCTCGCGCCCCCCTTCGCCTTGCCGGTGAAAAGTCCCGTGCATTCCAGCACCACGTCGACGCCGAGCGCCTTCCACGGCAGCTTCGCCGGGTCGCGCTCGGCGAGCACCTTCAACTTGTCGCCCTCGACGACGATGGCGTCGCCCTCCACCGCCACCGAGCCGGGAAATCGTCCGTGTGCCGTGTCGTACTTGAGCAGGTGGGCGTTGGTGTTCGCGTCGCCCAGATCGTTGATGGCGACGAACTGCAGATCGTGCTTCCGGGCGCCTTCGTAGTGCGCCCGCAGGATCATGCGGCCGATGCGCCCGAAACCGTTGATGGCAACCTTGATGGTCATTTGAGGACGCTCCTTACCGCTTTCTCGACGTTTTCGGCCGTGAAGCCGAAGTGCTTGAACAAGTCGCCCGCGGGAGCCGACTCGCCGTAGCTGTCGATGCCGACCACCGCGCCCTGCGTACCGACATACTTCCTCCACAAGCCGGTGACGCCCGCCTCCACGGCCACGCGCGGCAGCCCGAGCGGCAGGACCGACTCCCGGTACACCGCGTCCTGCCGGTCGAACACCGTGGTCGAAGGCATCGAAACCACCCGTACGGCGATGTCTTCCTCGGCGAGCCGCTTCTGCGCCTCCAGCGCGAGCGGCACCTCCGAGCCGGTGGCGATGATCACCGCCTTGGCCCAAGGGGCGTCCGAGAGCACATAGCCGCCGCGCCGCACCTGCGCCAACGCCTCATCGTCGCGCAGGGCGAAAGCGACGTTCTGGCGCGAAAACAGCAGCGCGCTGGGGCCGTCCCGGCGCTCGAGCGCGCAGGTCCAGGCCACCACCGACTCCACCGTATCGCAGGGGCGCCACAGGTCCATATGCGGTATGAGTCGCAAACTGGCCGCATGTTCCACGGGCTGGTGCGTGGGACCATCCTCGCCCAGGCCGATCGAGTCGTGGGTGAACACGTAGATTACGCGCTGGCGCATGAGCGCCGCCATGCGCAGCGCGTTGCGCGCATAG
>DASTTC010000483.1:0-4957 GCA_035760345.1 Burkholderiales bacterium
GGCGCAGATCACGCAGGGCTTCGGCAAGCAGTTCGACCCTTCGCTCGCCGAGGCCTTCGCCAAGGCGCTGCCGTCGATGAAGACGGTGCGCGAGACGCATTCGGATGCGCTGGGCGATCTCATCAACCTGGATTTCAGCCCCACGCGGGGCGCGCCTGCCCCGGCCGCCGCCCCGGCGCCGGCGCCGGCCAAAGCAGCGGCCAAACCCGACGTCGGCGCCAAGGCCGCCGCCGCGGTGGCGGCGGCGCGCGCGCGGCTGCAGGCGAACAAGAAACGTTAAATGGGGACAGTCCCCATTTAACCCATTTAACCCGCACCCGTGATCCGCGACCGCCTGTTCGCCGCGCTCGGCGCGCGCGCCTTTTACGGCTGGACGATCCTCGCGGTCGCCGGGCTGGGCATCTTCGCGAGCGGCCCCGGGCAGTCGCACACCTTCAGCGTGTTCGTCGGGCCGATCGGCGAGGACCTCGGGCTGTCGAAGGCCGCCATCGCCGGCGCCTACGGGCTGGCGACGCTCGCCGCCGCGTTCCTGCTGCCCAAGATGGGGCGCCTGGTGGACCGCTACGGTCCGCGCCGCATGATGTTCGTCGTCACGCTCGGTCTGGGCTTCGCGTGTCTCGCCTTCGGCGCCGCGGGCGGCATCGTCACGCTGGCGCTGGGCTTCGGCGCGCTCAGGTTCCTCGGCCAGGGCTCGCTGATGATGAATAGCGCCAACCTGGTGGCGCAGTGGTTCAGCCGCAAGCGCGGTTTCGCCATGGGGCTGATGTCGCTGGGCTTCGCGGCCTCGATGGCCGTGCACCCGCCGCTCGGGCAGTTCCTGATCGCGCAGGTCGGCTGGCGCTGGGCCTGGGTGATCCTGGGCCTGATGACCTGGTTGATCCTCCTGCCGCCGGTGCTGCTGCTGCTGGTCGACAAGCCAGAGGACAAGGGCCTGCGTCCGGATGGCGATGCCGCGCCCGCTGCCGGCACGGCCGCGCCGGCGATCGACGGGCTCGCGCTGCGCGAAGCGCTGCGCACCTCGACTTTCTACCTGCTGGTCGTCGGCTGGTTCTCGATGTCGATGCTCATCACCACGCTGCACTTCTACCAGGTGTCGATCCTCACGGCGCAGGGCGTGTCGGCCGAGATCGCGGCGCGCGTGTTCCCGGTGTCCGCGCTGGTGCTCGCGGTGTCGATGCCCTTCGTCGGGCGCCTGTTCGATCGCGTGCGCACGCGCTACGTGTTCGCCACGGGGCTGACGATCCTGGCCGCGGCGCTCCTCGGCGTGACGCTGGTGAGCGACCTGTCGAGCGCGATTGCCTACGCCGCACTGTTCGGCCTGAACAACGCCTTCAGCCTGACGATGTTCGGCTACCTCATGCCGCGCTATTTCGGCCGCAAGCACCTGGGGTCGCTGCAGGGGACGGGCCAGATGGTCGCGGTGGTCGGCGCCTCGCTCGGGCCGCTGCCGGTGGGCCTCGCGTTCGATTACCTCGACAGCCCCACGCTCGTGCTGAGGCTGCTCGCGCTCTATCCGCTCGCCTGCGCCGTCGCGGCGGCGCTATTCCTGCGCACGCCCGCGGGCGTAACCCATCCCAAGCACCTGGAGTGACCATGGCCCAGCTCGACATCGCCCCCGGAGAAGCGCTTTACTACGAGCACCACGCCCCCGGCGCGGCCGGTGCGACGTTCGTGTTCGTCAACGCGCTCACCGGGAGCACCGGGACTTGGGAGCACGCCGAGATCGGGCCGAAGCTGCGCGCGGCCGGCTACGGCACGCTCGCCTGGAATTTCCGCGGCCAGGCGCAGACGCGCTTCGGCGCGAGCACGGTGCTCGCGCCCGGGCTCATCGTCGAGGACCTGCGGCGCGTCGTCGCGCACCTGAAGCCGCCGAAGCCAATCCTGGTGGGCCTGTCGATCGGCGGCCTGTTCGCCGCGCAAGCCGTGCTCGCGGGCATGCCGGCGGCGGCGCTGGTGCTCATCAACACGCTGAGAAAGCCCGGCGTGCGGCTGGACTGGATCAACCGCGCGAGCGCGACGCTCGCGCGGCTCGGCGGCACGCGACTGGTGATGGAAGCGAACCTGCCGCAACTCGTGAACCCCGGGCAGCTCGCCGCGATGCGCGCGGGCGTGTTCGGTCCAGAGCCCTACCAGCCGATGGATCCTGCCGACGGGCTTTACCGGCTGCTCGAGGGCTCGATCGACGCCGACTGGAACGTGGCGTGGGAGAAGCTAAAGCTCCCGGTGCTCTCCATGACCGGGCTGCACGATCGCGTGTTCTACGTCGCCAAGGACGTCGACGAACTCGCGGCGCGCATCGCCGGCCTGCAGCGCGCGGAGTTCGCCGACGCCGGCCACCTCATCCCGATCGAGCGCCCTCAGGCCTTCGCCGCAGCGTTGCTGGAATTCGCGCGCCGCTGCGACGCGCCGGTCAGGGAATGAAATTAAGCTCTTCAGGCAGAGGCGGTACGATCGGCGTCTCGAAAATCGGGCCGGCGCCGTCGGGATCGATCGTCAGCAAACCGTCCGATGCCAGGAAAACGGCGATCTGAAGCTGCGCCGCGACCGCATACGCGGCCACCGAAGGAGTACCCACGCGGGTGAGGAAGGTGTGCGAGTTCTTCGGCGTCAATGGATCCAGCTCGAACGCGAGATCGTTGCGAAAGTACGTGGCACGATCGGCGAGGTCGCCGGCCCTCAGGATGGCGGTGCTGGTCGGGTTGGGCACGGTTTGGTCGCCCTTGCCGATCTGGAAAATGACCGGGTTGTCTCTCCTGCCGTCCAACGGTGACTTGCGGATGTACGGCGCGTAGGCGACCGGATTTCCGGACTGCGACACCCACTCGTTGTTGTCGATGAGCTTCTGGATCGGCATCGCGCCGGCGACCATGTTGACGACCGGCGGCAGGTTGCGCAACGGGATGTTCTCGTTAAAGTTGCCGGGGAGGTTCAGAAGTGGAGGTACCCGCGTCGCGAGGGCGCCGACCAAAAGCGGACGGAAGCCGCCCAGCCGCACGATCTCGATGGTCGAGCCTCCTGCGACATTCGGCACGCCGGCGCGGATGTCGGGTTCGACGGCCAGAAGCTTGGTGCCGTAGATGCCGCCGAAGGATTGGCCGAAATAATAGATGCGCGAGGTGTCGAGGTCGGCCGCGTTGTCGCCGTCGACATCGACGCCGGCCTGGATCACGCGCACCAGTTGCATCAGGTCCGCAACCGTTTGGCGCAACCCGTCGCGGCTGCCGATGATGCCGCGCGGCGGAGCGGCGCTCGAGCCTTCGGTCGAATCGATGATGCCATTGCCGTTTTGATCGATGCCGCGGCCTCCCGCCGGAATCACGACCGGGCCGCCGGCATTGCGGTTGACCGTCAGCGTGCCAAGCGAGCCGAAGCCGTGGCCGACGACGTTGATCGCGATGGTGGCAATGCCTCGCGAGGCCATCACGGACGCAACGACCAGCGGGCTGTTGTTCTTGCTGTCGCCGAAGCCATGACCGAAGATCGTCACCGGCCAGCCGTTCGCGGGCTGCGAGCCGCTCGGCAGGAACAGGTTGAAGTAGATGTCGTTCGTGCCCTGCACCTCGGGCGTGCCGGTGCGCGTGCCGACGGCGGGAATGAATTTCGCCGGCGTCTCGTAGTCGGGCGAAGCGTATTTGCCGAAAGCGATGGCGCTGACCGCGCCCGGAATGACCTGCAGCGCGGAAACCGGCGCCGCGAAGGAGCCGAAGGCCGGAGCGGTGCTGATCTGGGGGTTGAAATTGATCCCGGTGATCGAGCTCAGCGGAAACACCGCGCGTTCGCCGGCGGTGCCGATCATGAAATCTGCCGGGGCCGGATGCGAGGCCTTGATCTGGTCGCGGATCTTTTCCAGGTCGGAGCTGACGCTCTGGGTGGTGAACACGCTCGCCGCGGCCACCTGGTTGAGATCGACCCCCGCGTCGGCCGCGCGCTGCAGGCCGGCAAGCAGAGCCGCCCGGTAGGCCGTTGCGGCTGGGTCGTCTTTGTCCTGGCCGATCTTCCGGCCGTGGCGCAAGGCCTGGAAGGCCCCGGCGGCCTCGACCGGGTCGCCCGCGGCGTCCCGGATGCCGCGGGTCACGATCAGCACGTAGCTCTTGTGCTGATCGAGCAACTCGTCCGACTCGAGGTGCAGGGTGTTCGTCTCCACGTCCCAGACCACCTGGTTGATACCGATGGACGCGCCGGCCTCGAGAGGCACCAGAAAGACCGTGCCACTGCTCACTGTTCCGACGTCGATCGGCCCGCCGAAGGGGATCGACAGCCGCGGCTGGACATTGAACCCGTCGAGCATGTTGATCACGTCGAGGTCAGCGCAGTCCGATGGGTTCGTGGCGCAGTCCGGTTTTGGCAGGTTGACGCGCAGCCCCGTGTTCTGGCTGGAATCGGGCACTGTGAAGCGATCGCTCGGGAAAGGCGCAGTCGCGGGCGCGCTCAGGTCGAACAGGGCCTGTACGCCTGCGCCAAGCGCAAGCGTCGGGCCGAATGCAAGCAGTGCAACGGATACCGCGGCAATGCGAAACACGCGCTTGACCATCTGGACCCCCCCCTCGTGGACATGCGTTATGACCCGCGGCCGAAATCATGCGCCGATTGCAACAAGAATGAAAGGCGCGCCAATCTTAGCCCGGCGCCATTTGCACTTTGTGCGGTGCGGGAGTAGCTTGCGCGCCCAACTGTGCAGATCAAGAGCACAAGCTCCACGGCCGGCCTGACGCTCCTCGCGCTGGGCATCGTCTACGGCGACATCGGCACCAGCCCGCTGTACGCGGTCAAGGAAACCTTCGCGCCGGGCCACGGCATCGGCCTGCACGAGGCCGCGATCCTCGGCGGCCTGTCGACGATCTTCTGGATCCTGATGCTCATCGTGTCGCTGAAGTACGTGACGCTGGTGATGCGCGCGGACAACAAGGGCGAGGGCGGCATCATGGCGCTGCTCGCGCTGGCAAGCGCCACGGTGCGC
>DASTTC010000484.1:0-2592 GCA_035760345.1 Burkholderiales bacterium
CTTTTCGGCCAATGGCGGGATCGCGACCAAGCGGCGGCTGCTTGCCATCGAAGCCGCGCATGCGGTGGGCGAGCCGACGCTCTTCAATCTCGCGGGCAGCGGGATGAAGCCCTGACCCAACCCGCCGTGGGCCCCGCCGTAATAGGTTGACTTTCCTGCCCTTACCGCCCATATGCGGGCTCAGCGGCAGCGCGAAATAGACGCGCTCGATCAAGGCTCGCGTGAAGCGTCCTCCCTAAAAGGACCCGGCCTTCATCTTCATTCGCTATTCACCCGGACAGCCCATATCACGCGGGTCGTTCTCTGAACCCGCTTCGGCAGAGCGCGCCATAGCTGCGCCTCGGCCAGGCTTTTGATACGAAAGAACTATCTTGAACACATTTTCCGATTTCCGCCTTGCGGCGCCCATTCTGAAGGCGCTCGAAGGCGCAGGCTATTCGACACCCACGCCGATCCAGGCACAGGCAATTCCCTCGGTTCTTGCCGGCCGCGACCTATGCGGCATCGCCCAGACCGGCACCGGCAAGACGGCGGCCTTCGCGCTGCCGATCATGCAGCGCCTTGCCCCGCAGGCCAGTGCAAGCGCCTCGCCCGCGCGCCATCCGGTGCGCGCGCTGGTGCTCACGCCGACGCGCGAGCTCGCCATCCAGGTCGAGGCGAGCTTCAAGGAGTACGGCAAGCACCTGCCGCTGAGAAGCACCGTGGTGTACGGCGGTGCGGACATGGATGCGCAGATCCGCGAGCTGCGCCGTGGCGTGGAGATCCTGGTGGCGACGCCGGGGCGCCTGCTCGATCACGTGCAGAGCAAGACCGTGATGCTCAACCAGGTCGGCATCCTCACGCTGGACGAGGCCGACCGCATGCTCGACATGGGCTTCCTGCCCGATATCCGGCGCATCATCGCGCTGCTGCCGACGGTGCGGCAGAACCTGCTGTTCTCGGCGACGTTCCCAGACGAAATCCGCGGCCTGGTGAAGTCGCTGCTGCGCAATCCCGCCGAAGTGCAGGTGGCGGCGCGCAACGCGCCCCCCGACTTGGTGACGCACGTGGCGCATCCGGTGGCACGCGAGAAGAAGCGCGAACTGCTTTCCTACCTGATCCAGACTCGCAACCTGCAGCAGGTGCTGGTGTTCTGCGGCACGCGCATCGGCGCCAACCGTCTCGCGCACCAGCTGCGCAAGGACCGCATCCACGCCGACGCCATCCACGGCGACAAGTCGCAGGCCGAGCGGCTGCTGGCGCTGGAAGGGTTCAAGGCCGGCAAGTCCACGGTGCTGGTGGCGACCGACGTCGCCTCGCGCGGCCTGGACATCGAGGGCCTGCCGCAGGTGATCAATTTCGACATCCCGCACTCGCCCGAGGACTACGTGCACCGCATCGGCCGCACCGGCCGCGCGGGCTTGACGGGGGAGGCAATCTCCCTGGTCGCGCCCCCGGACATGGAGGCGCTCGCCGCGATCGAGCGCCTGATCAAGAAGAAGATCGAGCGCACCCTGGTGCCGGGCTTCCAGCCCGATGGCGGCACGGCGGCCACGCTGATGGGCAGCGAGTCGCGGCGCGGTCCACGCCGTACCGAGGCGCCCCGGCCCGCATCGCAAAGGCCGCCGCGGCCCGCCGCCGACAGGCCGCAGCGCCCGATCGGCGACCCGATCTTCAGCAAGCCCTACGAGCCGGCCCAGACCCCCTCGGGTGAGGCCCCCAAGGCCGAATCGCCCCCGCAGCAGCAAGGCCGCGGGCGGCAGCGGCAGGTGGCTGCGCTACTGGGTGGTTTGAAACGCGCCTAGACGCAGCGCGCGCCGTCCACCTCGATACAGCTTCCCGAGATCATCGCCGCCTCTTCCGAAGCGAGGTACAGGCAGGCGTTGGCCACGTCGAGCGGCGTGGAAAAGCGCCCGAGCGGAATGGTGGCGAGAAACGCCTTCTTCGCCTCCTCGGTCACCGTGCCGCCGGCAAACTCTGCCGACAGCGCCGTGTCGGGGCTGAACACCGGATTCACGCAGTTCACCCGCACCTTGTCGGGACCGAACTCGGCGGCCATCGACTTCGACATCAGGATCACCGCGCCCTTGGAGCTGTTGTAGACGGTGAGCCCCGGGCGCGGCCGCAGGCCGGCCGTGGAGGCGATGTTGACGAAGCAACCCCCGCCTTGCTGTTTCATCGCCGGCAGCGCGTGCAGCGCCGACAGGTAGATGCTCTTCACGTTGATCGCGTAGACCTTGTCGAACTCCGCCTCGGTCACCTCGAGATAGGGCTTCCTGCGGTGTGTCCAGCCGGCGTTGTTGACGACGATGTCGAGCCGCCCGAACTTCGCCTTGGCCGCGGCCACCAGTTTCGCCCAGTCCGCGCCCTTGGCGACGTCCGCCTGCACGAACTCGCCGCCGACTTCCTTCGCGACGCGCGTGCCGCCTTCGGCATTGAGGTCGTTCACCACCACCTTGGCGCCTTCCTCGGCGAAGCGCCGCGCGATGCCGGTGCCGAATCCCGAGCCGGCGCCGGTGACGATCGCAACCTTGTCCTTGAGTCGCATGGGTCCTCCTCCTTGGGCGGAAATCATACTTTGAAGGGCGTGTGTTCGTTCAGTTCGTTCACATA
>DASTTC010000485.1:0-2705 GCA_035760345.1 Burkholderiales bacterium
CGCTCGATCACGACGTTCCTGAATTCTCCCGCTTTGCCGCCCCGGAAGCGCACCGTGCCGTCGATCTCCGGCGCGTCCGCCGCCGAGCGTGCGACGCCGGGCGCGTCGACCAACACCTGCAGCGTCCTTCCGACCTTCGCCCGCAGCTTGCGCGCGCTGATCAGCTCCTGCGCCTGCATGAACCGCGCACGCCGTTCCTCCTTCACGTCCTCCGGCACCGGATCGGGCAACGCATTCGCCGCCGCGCCGTCCACCGGCGAGTACGCGAAGCACCCCACGCGATCCAGTTGCGCCGCCTCGAGGAACGCGAGCAGCGCCTCGAAGTCCGCTTCCGTCTCGCCGGGAAAGCCGACGATGAATGTGCTCCTGACCGTGATGTCCGGGCAGATACGGCGCCACGCCGCCAGGCGCTCCAGTACCTTCTCCGCGCTCGCCGGGCGCTTCATCAGCTTGAGGATCCGCGGGCTCGCGTGCTGGAACGGCACATCGAGATACGGCAGGATCCGGCCTTGCGCCATCAGCGGGATCACCTCGTCCACGCTCGGGTAGGGGTACACGTAGTGCAGCCGCACCCACACCCCCAGCGAGCCGAGCGCTTCGCACAGCTCCTGCATGCGCGTCTTCACCGGCCGCCCCTGCCAGAACCCGGTGCGGTACTTCACGTCCACGCCGTAGGCGCTGGTGTCCTGCGAGATGACCAGCAGCTCCTTCACGCCCGCGCGCACGAGGTTCTCGGCCTCCTGCATCACCTCGCCGATCGGGCGCGACACGAGGTCGCCGCGCATCGACGGGATGATGCAGAAGCTGCAGCGATGGTTGCAGCCCTCGGAAATCTTGAGATACGCGTAGTGCTTCGGCGTGAGGCGCACGCCTTGCGGCGGGACGAGGTCGGTGAAGGGGTCGTGGGGTTTGGGCAGGTGCGCATGCACCGCGCGCATCACGCCCTCGGTATCGTGCGGGCCGGTGACGGCCAGCACGCCCGGATGCGCCGACTGCACGACGCCCTGCTTCGCGCCGAGGCACCCCGTCACGATCACCTTGCCGTTCCCGCAGAGCGCCTCGCCGATGGCGCCGAGCGACTCCTCGACCGCGGCGTCGATGAAGCCGCAGGTGTTGACGATGACGAGGTCGGCGCCGGCATAGTCCTTCGCCGTGTCGTAGCCTTCCGCGCGCAGCTGCGTGAGGATGCGCTCCGAATCCACCAGGGCCTTGGGGCAGCCCAGGGAGACGAAGCCGATCTTCGGGTTCACTACTTGTCGGAGTCGGGCTTCCCTGGCGGTGGCGCCGGGAATCCGGGGAGCGAGAAGCCGGCGAACATGTTGCGCGCCTGGCTCTGCATCTGGTCCTGGAACTGCGCCAACACCTTCTGGCTCTGCTCCATGTACGCCTGCATCAGGCTCTGCATCGCCGGGCCCTGCAGGTTCATGAACTGCGCCCACAGGTCCTGCGAGGCGCTCGAGTTGTCGCCGTAGAGTCGCTGCGACTGTTCCTGCAGCGCCTTTTGCATCTTCTGGAAGGCGTCGATGTTCTTCTCCAGGTAGCTGCCCATGAAGCCCTGCATGGCGCTGCCGTAGGAGCGGATCATCTGCGACAGCAGATCCGAGGAAAACATCGGCACGCCGCCCGACTCCTCCTCGAGGATGATCTGCAGCAGGATCTGCCGCGTCAGGTCGTCGCCGCCCTTGGCGTCGATGACGTGGAACTCCTCCTGCTTGAGCACCATCTGCTTCACGTCCGCGAGCGTGATGTAGCTCGAGGTCTTGGTGTCGTAGAGCCGCCGGTTGGGATACTTCTTGATCAGGCGCACGCGGCCCTCGGCCTTTGCGTCGGTCGCGTTGCTCGCATTCGGGTTGGCAGCCATGGGGCAGTCTACTCCTTAATACATGTGCTGGCCGCCGTTGATCGAGATGTTTGCCCCGGTCACGAACGCGGCCTCTTCGGAACAAAGGTAGATGATCAGCCCGGCGACCTCGTCGGGCTTGCCCAGGCGGCCTACGGGAATCTGCGGCAGGATCTTGGAGTCGAGGATTTCCTTGGGGATCGCGGTCACCATCTGGGTGCCGATGTAGCCCGGCGAGATGGTGTTGATGGTGACGTTCTTCTTCGCCACTTCGAGCGCCAGCGCCTTGGTGAAGCCGTGGATGCCGGCCTTGGCGGCCGAATAATTGGTCTGCCCGAAGGCGCCCTTCTGCCCGTTGACCGAGGACACGTTGATGACGCGGCCCCAGGTGCGCTCCACCATGCCGTCCATCACCTGCTTGGTCATGTTGAAGCAGGAATCCAGGTTGGTGCGCATCACCGCGTCCCAGTCCGCCTTGGTCATCTTCTTGAACGTCATGTCGCGCGTGATGCCGGCGTTGTTGACGAGGATGTCGATCGGGCCGACTTCCGCCGCGATCCGCGCCGCCTTGGCGGCGCAGTCCTCGAAATCCGCCACGTCCACCGGGTAGGCGCCGAACGCATAGCCCCGCGACTTCATCTCGTCGAGCCAGGACTTGTACTTGGTGTTGGAGGGCGAATACGTCACCACGACCTTGTAGCCGGCGTCGGCCATCTTGGTGGAGATCGACTCGCCCAATCCCCCCATGCCGCCGGTGACGACGGCAATGCGCTTGTGCGCCATTGTGCTTTCTCCTCCTGCGCGGCCAGTCTACTACATCATGTGCATGCCGCCGTTCACCGAGATGTTCGCGCCGGTGATGTAG
>DASTTC010000486.1:0-3278 GCA_035760345.1 Burkholderiales bacterium
GGGCGCCGGCGTCGCCGTAACCGCGGCGGCAGCCGGGACAACTGTCGACATGCGTTTGCATCGATCGGCCGTGGGCGGCATCCAGACGCCCGTCCAGCCAATCATCGACCTGCAGCGCGAAGCTTCGGCAATCCATTTTCATCGGTCTCTAGCGCTTTACACGCTCGACGGCGGCGAAAGGTTCCATCCCCAGATCGGCGCGCAGGCGCTGGCGCGCCCGGTGCAGGCGCGATTTCAGGGTGCCGAGCGGCGCTTCGAGAACCGGCTCCAGCTCTTCCAGGCTGTAGCCCTCGACGTCGTGCATCACCACCACCGCGCGCTGCTCGGGGTTGAGCCGGTCGAGCGCGGCCAGGATGCGTTCGCGCCATTCGCCGCGCTCGGCGCGCCCCTCCGGGCCCTCTTCCGGGGTCGCCACCGCGTCCACGGGGTCGCCCTCCTCCGGCGCGCCCGCGGCGCGCGCGGCAAGCGGCGATCGGGCCTGCCGGCGCGCGAAGTCCACGTACTGCCGGTACAGCACCTTCGCCAGCCATGGCCGCAGCTGCTCGATTCCGGCCAGCTCCGCGCCCCGCGGATAGAGCTTGAGCAGCACGTCCTGCACCAGGTCTTCGGCGTCGGCCGCGCTGCCGGTGAAGCGCCAGGCAAGACGATGCAGAAACTCCACCTGCGGCCGCAGCAGTTCCTCGAACTTCGATGCGGCAGCCCGTTTGCGCCGGAACTGCAGGATGCGCGGCATGCCGCGCACTATACGTCCGCATCATCCGCCTTTGGCGGCCGCCACTTCCTCTTTGCCAACATTGACACCCGCGCTCGCGGGCCGGTGCGCCGCCCACGCCGCCTGCGCCTCGCGCTGCTTGTCCAGGCAGGCCGCAATCAGCATGTCCAGGGGTTCGGGAATGGCTTGCGCAGCAACCGCAGAGACGCGCGGCGGCACTTCGTTCAGCACCTTGCTGGTGAGCGCGAGGTCGTCTGCGGTCTCGAACATGCGCCGGCCCGAGATGACGAAGAAGGCCACTGCGCCGACGGCGTAGATGTCGGCACGCGCGTCCACGTCGGCCGGGTCGCGCAGGCGCTCGGGCGACATGTAAAGCGGCGTGCCTAGGATGCGCAGCGTGCGCGTGATGGTCTGCTCGTCGTCCGCGGCGACGTTCTTCACCAGGCCGAAATCGAGGATCTTCACGAAGTCGTACTCGCCGCCGTAGTGGCACACCATGATGTTGGTGGGGCTCACGTCCCGATGCACCATGCCCTTGCCGTGCGCCTCGGCGAGTCCCGCGCACACCTGGCGCAGCAGGTGGATGGCGCGCGCCACCGGCATCGGCCCCTCCTCGAGCACCAGCTTGCCGATGGTCTCGCCTTCGAGGTACTCCATGGCGTAGAACAGGCTGCCGTCGGAAGCGCGGCCGTAGTCGTAGATCTCCACCATGTTGGGATGCGACAGCTGGCTCGCGAGCTGCGCCTCGCGCTCGAAGCGCGCGGTCATCTCGTCGGTGGAGCGCGAGGGCTTGAGCAGCTTCACCGCGGTGGGCCGCTTGAGCAGGTCGTGGCGCGCGAGGTACACGTGGCCCACGCCGCCCTCGCCGATCTGCTCGCCCAGCAGATACGCGCCCACGCGGCGCTCTTCGACTTCGCTTTGCAGGCGCGCCACGCGAAACCACATGGCGAGCGCCACCACCACCGCGGCGACCAGTGCACCGAACACGGTGCCGAACGCCGTGCCGAGCACGCCGAGCGGCGCATAGGCTTCCGCGGCGCCCATCTCCACCGCGATCCCCATGTCGTAGGCGGGGAGCCACCGCCATGCGCCCACCACCGGCCAGCCGGCGTAGCCGACGTAGGGCTCGACCAGCATGCCGCTCGAGGCGGCGCCGCCGGCCGCCGCGCGCACCTCGGCAGCCAGATCCGTAAGCGCTCCCTCCAGCGCGCCGGCCGGGCGCAGGCGCACCGTGCGCGGCACGCCTTCGCCCGCGAAACGGCTGCCCGAGAGCATCACGCCGTCGCGGTCGAGCGCGTAGGCCTCGTCGGTGTCGCGGCTGCGCGCGGCGGCGAAGATGGCGGCGAACTGCTCGTGCGCGAACTGGCCGACGGCGAGCGCCGCGACGATGCGCCCGGCCTCGTTCAGCACGGGCGTCTCGATCCACACCAGCGCGCGCTCGAGCGGCGCGCGGGCGGGCGGCTGCGCGAGGCGCTCGGCGTCGCGGAACGGGGGCAGGAAATGCGTATCGCCGCGAAACACGGGCGTGAGGCCCTGCTCGAAGGCGCGCGCGCTGAGCTGCAGGCCGCAGTACTCGCGAAACTTCGAGGCGACGATGCGCCCGCCGCGTTCGATCACGTTGAAGGCCACCGCGCCGGTGCCGGCGAGCGCGTCGTCGAGCTGCTCGACCAGCGGCCGGCGCGCCGGCGCGCCGCAGTACGCTTCGGGCGTCGCGCCGTGCTGGGTGGCGATGTCGACGAGCGCCTGCACTTGCGTGCGCACCTGCCGATCGCGCGCGAGGCGCCGGATGCCGAGCTTCTGGTCCTCGATCCAGACCTCGATGGTCTTCGCCTGCGCCTCGAGCACGGACTTCAGCGCCGCGGCGCGCGACTCGCGCAGCAGGCGCTCGACGGCACCGTAGGTCCAGGCACCGAGCGCGGTGAGCGCAAGCGTGCTGGCGAGGATGGCGAGCGCAAACCACAGCCGCTGCCGGGCACGGCGCGCACGCGCCTCGCGCACCGCCGCCCCCTCGGGGTGCAGCGTGTGCATCGAGGGTTCCGCAGTGTCGCTCACGGGGCGGGGGCTACTTCAGGAACAACCGGTAGCCGGGATTGCGCGTCTCGCTGGTACAGGGATAGCCCAGGCGCGCGAGGAAGCGCTTGAAGTCGCCCATCTCGCGCCGCGGCACCTGGATGCCCACCAGGATCGAGCCGTAGTCGGCGCCGTAGTTGCGGTAGTTGAACAGGCTGATGTTCCAGGTCGGGTTCATCGCCGTGAGAAATTTCATCAACGCGCCCGGGCGCTCGGGAAACTCGAACCGGTACAGCAGCTCGTCGCGCGCGAGCGGCGAATGCCCGCCGATCATGTGCCGCAGGTGGCCTTTGGCCACCTCGTCGGCCGACATGTCCAGCGTGCGGAATGCAGCCGCGCGCAGCGCGCGCACGATGCGCCGCGTCTCCGCGCGGTCGCGCACCGTCACGCCGACGAAGATGTGCGCCGCGCGCGCATCCGACATGCGGTAGTTGAACTCGGTGATGTTGCGCCCGCCGAGCGCGCGGCAAAAGCGCCGGAAGCTGCCGCGGCGCTC
>DASTTC010000487.1:0-5092 GCA_035760345.1 Burkholderiales bacterium
GCCCTGCTCCTGGGTGAGCAGCGGCGCGATCTCCCCCGCGCGCTCGCGCATCAGGGCGGCGGCCTTGCGCATGATCTTGCTGCGCTCTGCGGGCACCATGTCGCGCCAGACCTCGAAGCCCTTCTTCGCCGCCGCGAGCGCGCGGTCGAGGTCGGGCCGGCCGGCGTGCGCGACGCGGCCGATTTCCTTGCCGGTCGCGGGGTTCATCACCGGCAGCGACTTGCCCTCGGCGGGCTGCCCCCACTTGCCGTCGATGAATAGCTGAGTGTCGATGTATCCCATGGCGGTCCTCGGGTCTTGGCGGATGGAAAGAACGCGATATTAACCCGCGCGCGGCGCGCGGCGCGCGTCGATGCCGTGGAGGACTGCGTGTTGCGTCATGTAACAACCCTTTCCTGGTTCTCGTCCCAATTGGCGCGCAGCCGGCGCGCGAAGTCCTCCGCGCTGCAAGGCACGCTGAACAGGTAACCCTGGTACTCGTCGCAGCCGAGCTGCGTCAGGCGGCGCAGCTGCTCCTGGGTTTCCACGCCTTCGGCGACGGTGCGCAGGCCGAGCCGCTTGGCCATCGCCACGATAGCGCCCGCGATCGCTTCGTCGTTGGCGTCGGCGTCGATGTCGCGCACGAAGGAGCGGTCGATCTTCAGCTTGTGCACCGGGAAGTGCTTGAGGTAGCTGAGCGAGGAGTAGCCGGTGCCGAAGTCGTCGATCGACAGGCGCACGCCGAGGTCGTTGATCTGCCGCATGGCGGCAAGCGCGCGGTCCGCGTGCTGCATGATGGCGCTCTCGGTGATCTCCAGCTGCAGCGCCGCGGGCGGGCAGTCCGCCTCGCGCAGGATCTGCGCCACCGACGCCGCCAGCCCCGCATTGCGGAATTGTCGCGCCGAAAGGTTCACCGCCACCGGCACCGGGCCCAGCCCGAGGGCCAGCCAGCGGCACACCTGCGCGCAGGTCTCGCGCAGCACCCACTCGCCGAGCGGCACGATCAGCCCGGTATCCTCCGCCACCGGGATGAACTGCGCCGGCGGCACCAGGCCGCGCTCGGGATGGCGCCAGCGCACCAGCGCCTCTGCCGAGGCGATCCGGCCCGAGCGGATGTCCACGATCGGCTGGAATTCGAGCAGCAGTTCCCCATGCTCGAGGGCGTGCCGCAGCCCCGCCTCGATCTGCAGCCGCTGCTCGGCGTCGTGCTGCATTTCGGCGGTGAAGAACTCGACGCTGTGGCCGCCCTGCTCCTTCGCCCGGTACATCGCGGTGTCGGCATTGCGCAGCAGCGCGTCGGCGTCGTCCCCGTCCTGCGGGTAGCCGCTGATGCCGATGCTGACGCTCGCGGTGTGTTCCTGCCCGCCGATGCGCACCGGCACCGCGACCGCCGCCAGGATCTTTTGCGCGAGGGGCGCGACGTCCGCGATGCTGGCCATGTCGGCGAACACCACCACGAACTCGTCCCCGCCGAGCCGCGCGACCGTGTCGCCCTCGCGCACGCAATCGCGCAGCCGGCGCGCGACCTCGCGCAGCAGCACGTCGCCCTCGCTGTGGCCAAGGCTGTCGTTGACGTTCTTGAAGCGGTCCAGGTCCATCACCAGGACGGCGGCCATGCGCTCGTGCCGCCGCGCGTAGATCAGCGACTGTCCCAGGCGGTCCAGCAGCAGGTTGCGGTTCGCGAGCCCGGTGAGCGCGTCGTAGTTCGCCTGCCGTTCCAGTTCCAGGTGGAAGCGGCCGATCTCGGCGCGCTGGGTGTCGAGGGACACCGCCAGGCGATCCAGCGCCGCCATCACGTCGCCCAGCTCGCCGCCCGGATAGGGCGCGCCGATGGGGTGCTTGAAGTTGCCCGCGTCCAGCCGCGAGATGGCGGCGGTGAGCCGCGCCGCCTGGCGCCGGATGGCGAACTCGGCCAGCACCACGGCACCGGCGATCACCGCGATGGAGGCGATCACCAGCAGCAGGAACACGTTGCGCAGCTGCATGTCGGCGTAGGTGCGCAGCTCCGTTTCGAGCACGTCGAGCGTCAGGCGCAGGCCGGTGTCGGGCGTGCGCGGCAGGGCAGAGGAGATCCAGATGCGCTCGCCTTCCCCGCCCGCCTGCACCCAGCTGTCGCCGGGCGCGCTCGCCATCACGCGCTGGCGTCCGGCATCGTCGACGACGTCCATGGCGCTGCGCGCCTCCTCGCGCGCCGCGCGGCGCACGATCACCCTGCCCTTGCGGTCCCAGATGCGGAAGGTCATGCCGCGGTAGGGCAGCGTGCGCGACACGCCGCGCCCATACTGGTCCAGGTTGAGCGAAGCGAGCAGCACGTAGCGCAAGGCCCCTTTCGCATCGTGCACCGCGTAGGCGATCTGCAGCACCGCGATGCCGGTGATCCGGCCGAACACCGGCTCGACCACGTGTCCCGAGGTCTTCTGCGCGCGCTGGAAGTAGTCGCGGTCGGTGAGGATGAGCTCGCGGCCGGAGCGCAGCGAATCGCAGAACAGGCGCCCGTCCGGGAGGATGGTGAGGATGCCGGTGTACTGCGGATGTTCCTTCAGCACGTCGCCGAGGAAGCGCGAGCACGCGTTCTTGTCGCGGGTGGCGAGTAACGGCACCTGGCCGAGGCCGAACAGCAGCTGCGCGGTGCCCGCGATCGTCGACTCGAGGTCCTCGGCGATGCCCGCGGCGCGCACCACCACCTGCTCGCGCGCCTCGTCGATCTTGGCCGCGCGCAGCTCCGCGAACAGCCAGGCGAGCGCCAGCAGCGGCAGCAGCGCCGCCGCGAGGACCAGCAGCAACACTCGGGCCCGCAGGCTCATGCGACCTCGTTTCTCCGGGCCGACTATAACCCGGCGCGGTGCGCCGAATGGCCGATGCGATAATCGCCCGGGTCATGGACAGCCAGGCCGCCGCGTCGCTGCACACCCCCGTAATGCAGCAGTACCTGCGCATCAAGGCGGAGCACCCGGACATCCTGCTGTTCTATCGGATGGGCGACTTCTACGAGCTGTTCTACGACGACGCGGAGCGCGCGTCGCGCCTGATCGATCTCACGCTCACCACGCGCGGGCAATCCGCCGGCGCCCCGGTAAGGATGGCGGGCGTCCCGGCGCACTCGGTGGAGCAGTACCTCGGCAAGTTGGTGAAGCTGGGGGAATCGGTGGCGATCTGCGAGCAGGTGGGCGACGTCGCCACCGCCAAAGGCCCGGTCGAGCGCCAGGTGACGCGCATCGTCACGCCCGGCACCCTCACCGACTCGGAGCTGCTGGAAGACAAGGCCGACAACGTCCTCCTCGCGCTGGCGGCGGACAAGTCCACCGTGGGGCTCGCGTGGCTGTCGCTCGCGAGTGGCACGCTATGCGTGGCCGAAGTAGCACCGCAGGCGCTCGCCAATGAATTGCGCCGCATCGGGCCGGCGGAAATTCTCGCCGCCGACGGCGTGGAGCTCCCCGGCTACTTCATCACCCGCCTCGCCGCCTGGCAGTTCGAACCGGACAGCGGGAAGAAGCGCCTGCTGGAACAGCTCGGCGCGGCGAGCCTTGCCGGCTACGGCGTGGAGGACTTTTCGCTCGCCATCGGCGCCTGCGGGGCGCTCCTCGACTACGCCAAGAAGACGCAAGGCCAGGCGCTCGCGCACGTCACTGCGGTCACGGCCGAGCGCAGCGGGGAGTACCTGCGCCTCGATGCCGCGACGCGGCGCAACCTGGAGCTCACCGAGACGCTACGCGGCGAGCCGGCTCCGACGCTTTATTCGCAGCTCGACCGCTGCGCGAGCGGCATGGGCAGCCGCTTGCTGCGGCATTGGCTGCACCACCCGTTGCGCGATCGCGCGATTGTGGCGAAGCGCCATGCGGCAGTCGAGGCTTTATCGAGTGCTTCAAGCCCTGTCCACGCCGTGCTGCGCCGTTTTGCCGACGTCGAGCGCATCACCGCGCGCATCGCGCTGAAGAACGCGCGGCCAAGGGATTTGTCGGGATTGAGGGATAGTGTCGGGCTGCTGCCCGACCTGCGAAAAGCGGTCCCGGCGGAGAGCGAGCTGCTGCAATCTCTGCAGAAGGATCTGGCAACGCCGCAAGCTTGCCTGGAACTCTTGCGCCATGCGGTGGCGCCCGAGCCCTCGGCAATGCTGCGCGACGGCGGCGTGATCGCCGACGGCTATTCGGCGGAACTGGACGAGCTGCGCGGCCTGCAGACCGGCGCCGGGCAGTTCCTGGTGGAGCTGGAGGCGCGCGAGCGCGCGCGCACCGGCATTCCCAACCTGCGCGTCGCCTACAACCACGTGCACGGCTACTACATCGAGGTCACCCATTCTCACGTCGCGAAGATCCCCGAGGACTACCGCCGCCGGCAGACGCTGAAGAACGCCGAGCGCTACATCACGCCGGAGCTGAAGGCGTTCGAGGACAAGGCGCTCTCCGCGCGCGACCGGGCGCTCGCGCTGGAGAAGACGCTGTACGACGAGCTACTGGCGAAGCTCGCAATGCATCTGCCAGAGCTGCAGCGCATCGCGCGAGCCTTGGCGCAGCTGGACGTGCTCGTCGCCTTCGCCGCAGTCGCCGCGGAGCGCGGCTACTGCCGGCCGGAATTCGTGGATGACATCCGCGTCGAGATCGACGCCGGCCGCCACCCGGTAGTGGAAGGCCAGGTGGAGCGCTTCATCGCCAACGGCACGCGCCTCGCGCCCGCGCGGCAACTGCTCCTCATCACCGGCCCCAACATGGGCGGCAAGTCCACCTATATGCGCCAGGTTGCTCTCATCGTCCTGCTCGCCCACACCGGCTCCTTCGTGCCGGCGAAGGCAGCGCGCCTGGGACCCATCGACCAGATCTTCACCCGCATCGGCGCCGCCGACGACCTCGCCGGCGGGCGCTCCACCTTCATGGTGGAGATGACTGAGAGCGCGGCGATCCTGCACAACGCCACTGCGCAGAGTTTGGTGCTGATGGACGAGGTCGGCCGCGGCACCTCGACCTTCGACGGCCTGGCGCTCGCCTGGGCGATCGCGCGCCAGTTGCTGGAGAGGAACAAGGCGCTCACGCTATTCGCCACGCATTACTTCGAGATGACGCGCATCGCGCTGGAGTACAAGGAAGCGGCCAACGTGCATCTGGATGCGGTCGAGCACAAG
>DASTTC010000488.1:0-3739 GCA_035760345.1 Burkholderiales bacterium
CGTGCCGCCGACCTCGATGATGGCGACGTCGGCGTCGCCCGCGCCCTTCTTGATGTACTGCTTGATCTCGTCGGTGATGTGCGGGATCACCTGCACCGTGCCGCCCAGGTAGTCGCCGCGGCGCTCCTTCTTGATCACCGATTCGTAGATCTGGCCGGTGGTGAAGTTGTTCGCCCGGCGCATCTTGGTGCCCTGGAAACGCTCGTAGTGCCCGAGGTCGAGGTCGGTCTCGGCGCCGTCCTCGGTGACGAATACCTCGCCGTGCTGGAACGGGCTCATGGTGCCCGGGTCCACGTTGATGTACGGGTCCAGCTTGATGTTGGTGACGCGAATGCCGCGCGACTCGAGGATCGCGGCGAGGGAGGCGGCGGCGATGCCTTTCCCCAGAGAGGAAACTACACCACCGGTTACGAATACATATTTAGTCATTTACCCACGGCGTGTAGGGATGGAGGAGTCTACAGGAACTGCCCCCGCCCTACAAATCCGCGAGCTCCCTGCGGTCCCGGAAGTGCTCCAGCGCCTCGGGGTTGGCGAGCGCCTCGAGGTTCTTCACCGGCTGGCCATGCACCAGGCTGCGCACCGCGAGCTCGACGATCTTGCCACTCTTGGTGCGCGGGATGTCGCCCACCTGCAACACCTTGACCGGCACGTGCCGGGGCGTGGTGTTGTCGCGGATGCGCTTCTTGATGCTTGCCACCAGGGCGTCGTCGAGCTGCAGGCCCTCGCGCAGCTTGACGAACAGCACCACGCGCACGTCATCTTCCCAGTCCTGGCCGATCACCAGGGACTCGACCACCTCGTCCAGGCTTTCCACCTGGCGGTAGATCTCGGCCGTACCGATGCGCACTCCGCCGGGATTGAGCACCGCGTCGGAGCGCCCGTAAATGACGATGCCGCCGTGCCCGGTGATCTCGCACCAGTCGCCGTGGCGCCACACGTTGGGGTACTTCTCGAAGTAGGCGGCGTGGTACCTGGCGCCGTCGGGGTCGTTCCAGAACCCGACCGGCATCGCCGGAAACGGCCGCGTACACACCAGCTCGCCTTTGCCGGCCGCGAGCGATCGGCCCTGATCGTCGAACACCTCCACCGCCAGCCCCAGGCCCTTGGCCTGGATCTCACCGCGCCACACCGGGGCCGCCGGGTTGCCCAGCACGAAGCAGCTGACGATGTCGGTGCCGCCCGAGATCGACGACAGGCACACGTCGTCCTTGATGTTGCGATAGACGTAGTCGAAGCTCTCGGCGACCAGCGGCGATCCGGTGGACAGGACGGCGCGCAAAGGCTTCAGTCCATGCGTCGCCTTGGGCTTGAGGTCGATCTTGGCGATGGCGTCGATGAACTTGGCCGAGGTGCCGAAGTGCGTCATGCCTTCCGCTTCGGCCATGTCGAACAGGATCCGACCGCGCGCCACGAAGGGCGAGCCGTCGTACAGCAGCAGCGCCGCCCCGCTTGCCAGGCCCGACACCAGCCAATTCCACATCATCCAGCCGAGGGTGGTGAAATAGAACAGGCGATCCCCGCGCTGCACATCCGAGTGCAGCTGGTGCTCCTTGAGGTGCTGCAAGAGCGTCCCTCCGGTGCCGTGCACGATGCACTTGGGCACGCCTGTGGTGCCGGAGGAGTACAGGATGTAGAGCGGATGGTCGAACTCGACCGGCTCGAAAGCGATGTCGCGCGGCGCGAACCGGGCGGTGAACTCCCCGAATCCCCCGTCGTAGGCCACCTGCACGCAGCGGCGCACGCCGGGCAGCCCGGCCAGCACCTGGGCGTTCTTGTCGCGCAAGTCGAACACCTTGCCGCCATACACGTAGCGATCGGCGCAGAACAGCACCTTGGGCTCGATCTGGCCAAAGCGGTCCAGGACGCCTTGCACACCGAAATCCGGCGAGCAGCTCGACCAGGTGGCGCCGAGGCTCGCGCTCGCCAGCGTCGCGGCGATTGCCTCCGGCAGGTTCGGCAGGTAGCCCGCGACGCGGTCGCCCTTGCCCACCCCTTCGGCGGCGAGCGCCTGCGCGAGCTGCGACACGAGGTCGTACAGCTCGCGCCGCGACAGACGGCGCTTGATCTGGTCCTCGCCCCAGAACACCAGAGCGGGCGCAGCGTCGCGGCTGCGCAGCAGGTTCTCGGCGAAATTGAGGCGCGCGTCGGGAAACCACTTCGCGCCCGGCATGCGATCGCCATCGACCAGGCGGCGCTTGCCGGGATCGCCGCGCACCTCGGCGAAACGCCACAGCAGTTCCCAGAAATCCTCGCTGCTGTCCACCGACCAGCGGTGCAGCTGCGCATAGTCCTTCTTGCCCGCGAGTCGCATGAAGCGCGCCATGCCCGTGCGCGCCGCGCGCGCCGGGTCGGGCGTCCACAGCGGCCGCTCGCTCATGCCGCCGCCTCGGCGCGCTCCAGCCGCGCGCGGATTGTCTCCGGGATGCGCCTGGATTTCTGCGTCTTCATGTCGATGAACACCACCACGGCGGCGCCGTCGGCATAGGGCTCGGGATCGCCCTCGACGCGCAGCTCGTAGGTCGTGGCCACGCTCGCGCCACCCGGGACAGCGACGTAAAGCCGCACCTCGACCACGCCCGGGTAGGTGATGGCGCGCTTGTAGTTGCACGACGCGTTGGCGATCACGATGCCGATCGAGTGCCAGGCGTCCTCTTCGGGCACCAGGCGGTCGAACCAGCGGATGCGCGCCTGCTCCATGAAGCGGAAGTAAACGGTGTTGTTGACATGGCCCATGGCGTCCATGTCGCCCCATCGGATCGGAATGCGCTCGATGTGCGCGAGCCTGCGGTCGTCGCTCATGCCCGGATAATATAATGGCGCGATGAGCGACGAACCCGTGCGCCGCGAATCCATGCAGTACGACGTGGTGGTGGTCGGCGGCGGGCCCGCGGGCCTGGCCGCCGCCCTGCGGCTCAAGCAGCTCTCGCCGGAGCGTTCCGTCTGCCTGATCGAGAAAGGCTCCGAGATCGGCGCGCACATCCTCTCGGGCGCGGTGATGGACCCGCGCGCACTCGATGAACTCGTCCCCGACTGGAAAGCCAAGGGCGCGCCGCTCGGCGTGCCGGTAAGCGAGGACCGGTTCCTGTTCCTGACGCAGTCGGGCGCGACGCGCACCCCCAACTGGATGTTGCCGGGCTGCTTCAGGAACCACGGCAACTCCGTGATCAGTCTGGGCAACCTGTGCCGCTGGCTCGGCCAGCAGGCCGAGAGCGCCGGCGTGGAGATCTTCGCCGGTTTCGCCGGCGCTGAAGTCCTGTACGACGACCAGGGCGCCGTGCGCGGCGTGGCCACGGGCGACATGGGCGTGAACCGCAAGGGCGAGAAGACCGACGCCTTCCAGCCCGGGGTCGAGCTGCTCGGCAAGTATGTGTTCTTCGCCGAAGGCTGCCGCGGGCACCTCGGGCTGCAGCTGGAAAAGAAGTACCGGCTGCGCGAAGGCGTCGACCCGCAGGTCTACGGCATCGGCCTGAAGGAGCTCTGGGAGGTCAAGCCCGGGCAGCACCGCCCGGGGCTGGTGGTGCACACCGCCGGCTGGCCGCTGCAAAGCGACACCTACGGCGGCTCGTTCCTGTATCACTTCGAGAATAACCTCGTCGCCGTGGGCTTCGTCGTCGGCCTGGGCTACACCAACCCGCACCTGTCGCCCTACGAGGAATTCCAGCGCTACAAGACGCACCCCGCGATCCGCGGCACCTTTGAAGGGGGCAAACGCGTGGCCTACGGCTCGCGCGCCATC